>JABDJT010000356.1 GCA_013003335.1 Verrucomicrobiales bacterium
CTGTTGGTTCGTGCGATTTTGGCGCAAAAAATCGAATCACGCCTCGAAGGGGCATTTTCATACTAGCCCAGGGCAACGCTCAGGGAAGTAATGTTTGCCTTTTTGCAGGCTGAAGGCCTGCCTCATTGCGGGGTAGAGAACAACTTTTGAAGCAGACTTTCAGCCTGCCGCAATTCTGGTCGTCATTCCCAGGGCGCTGCCCCGGGCTAGAATGAGTTCGCCCCATTCGGGGCTTCTATTGACTTTTTGCGCCGCCATCTCTTAAAACCGTTTCGCATCACCATGTGGATTTGGAATATTGCGCGGGCTCAGTTCGACACGAAACTGAAAAGGATGATGCTCTCCAAATCAGGATCTTTTCTCGCCGCAATCGCTGTTCTTTCCCTGTCGGTCCCGGCGTTTGCCGAAGAGCCGATCAAGCTTCCCGAAGTCGAAGGCCAATTCATCCGTATTGAGCTTCCGGGAAAAAATCGGCAGTTGTCGCTGGCCGAAGTCGAGATGTTTGAGAAAGGCGTCAATCTCGCGCTAAACAAATCAGCGACGCAGTCCTCGACCGGATATTCCGGCGCGGCAAAACGGGCTGTGGACGGAAACACCGATGGCGATTTTCACAAAGGATCCGTAACGCATACGCAGCCCGGTCAAGTCGATCCGTGGTGGGAAGTGGATTTGGGCAGGGTGGCGAACATCGAAGAGGTCGCTGTTTACAACCGGACGCAGGGCTACGGCGGTCGCCTTGATGGGTTCACCCTCAGGATTCTCGATGCGGATCGGAACGAAGTTTTCGTGAAAAAAAGGGTGACGCAGTCCGACGTGATTTCATTTCTGAAGCCGGGCGTCACCTTGAAGGCGAAGGCATCCGTCGCAACAAAATCAAAACCCGCCGGGAAAAAAGAGCCGGAAGGGCCAGCTCATCTCTTCATTCTTTCCGGCCAATCCAACATGGTGCGAGTCAATCCTGCGGAATCATTCACTCCCGCGGTTTCGAAATCGTTCGGAAAAGATTCCGTCATCGTCGTCAAAGACGCGGAAAACAGCCAGTCGATCCGGCGTTGGGCCAAAGGTTGGAAATCCGTTCAAGGCAAACCATTCGAAACGAGCGGCGATCTTTACGACCGGATGATGAAACGGGTCAACGAAGCCATCGATGGCCGGGCAATCCAAACCGTGACCTTCGTCTGGATGCAGGGCGAAGCCGATGCGGCAGGAAACCAAGTGGGAGTTTACAAAGACAGCCTGGATCAATTGCTGAAACAGCTGAAGCGCGATCTCAAACGGGACGACATCCATTTCGTGCTGGGCCGGCTCAGCGATTACAGTCTGGATACCGGGAAGCATCCGGAATGGCAGGAAATGCGCGATCTACAGGTCGCCTACGCAGAAGCCGATCCGCTCAGAGCCTGGGTGGACACCGACGATCTCAACGACAAGGTCAGGGATGAGAAGCCCTTCAACGATGTCCACTACACCCCGGAAGGCTATAAGATTTTCGGGCAGCGGCTTGCGGATAAATCGATCGAATTGATCCGAAGCACCTACGTGTTTCCCGGCAAAAAAACAGATTTCAAGGGATACGACTGCTACCAGTTTCGGATCGCTGACAATCGGGTGGGCGTGAAAATTGTGTGCCCGAAAGAGCCCGCTCCGGGCAAGCCGTGGCTATGGCGCAGTCTTTTCTGGGAAGCCATCTCGCGAGTGAATGAGGCTGATTTGCAGCTGGTCGACGAAGGCTACCATGTCGTTCTCGTTCACGGAGATGTCGCCGGGCACCCCAGCGGAAACAAAAATATCGATGCCGCCTACGAGTATGTGACTAAGGAGCATAGCTTCGCGAAAAAGTGCTCCATGGCGTCGATGAGCCGGGGCACGCTCTCGCTGTTCCGCTGGGCGACGGAAAATCCGGAGAAAGTGGAAAGCATCTATGTGGACAATGGCGTCTGCAATGTGCTGAGCTGGCCGGCTGGAAAAGTCGTGCCGGGCAACAATTCAATCGCCAATGGTGCCCCGGAATCCTGGGCGGGCTTTAAAAAGAAGTTTGGCTACGAAACCGATGAGGAGGCTCTGAAAACCAAAGAAAGTCCGATCGATTTGCTCGAGCCCCTGGCAAAAGCCTGCGTGCCGATTTTGCTGGTCTGCGGGGATAAAGATCCAGCGGTCCCCTACGAGGAGAACGATGCGGTGATGGAAGAGCGTTACAAAAAGCTGGGTGGTGAAATCACCGTGATCGTCGAAGACAAAGGGCACTCGCACGGAATGAAAGATCCCACACCCGTTCTCGAATTTATCCGAAAACACACGCGGGCGAGCGGCGACAATTGACTTTGTGTTAGTATTCAAGAGCAAGCCATGAATCGAAAATCAACCTCACCCACCCGGCGTCACTTTTTGAAAGGCGCGGGCGTTTCCATCACGCTCCCTTTTCTGGAATCTCTCAGCGCGGCGACCGGTGACGCCGCGGCGAAGCGCATGGTTTTTGTCAGCACCGGGCTGGGCATGAATCCGCGGACGTTTTTCCCGAAAGAGACGGGTGCGAATTTTGCGCCATCACCGGTCCTGCCGTCGATGATGGAGCACCGGAGGGATTTCACGGTGTTTTCGCATATGGATCACCCGCAGATTTTCAACAAGCACGGGGGAATCAAATCGCTGCTCAACGGAGTGCCAAACAACAATGCCAAGCCCGGCGAAAACGTGTCGATCGATCAGGTCGCGGCGAGTCACCTCGGATACACGACGCGGTTTCCGTCGCTGCACATTTCTCTCGGCGGCGCGGAAAACGCATCCTACACCCCGTCGGGAATCCGGCTGCGGCAGGAGACTTCGCCTCACAATTTGTTCAAAAAATTGTTCGTCGCAGATTCGGAAGCGGCCCGCAAAGCACGGGCGGAGGAACTGGAAGAACAGGGCAGTGTTCTCGATCTCGTGCGCGGCCAGGCAAAACGATTGGAGCGTGGCGTGAGCCGGGCGGACAAGGATAAGCTGGAAGAGTACCTGACCGCGATTCGCGAGGCGGAAGAACGGCTCCAGGGAATTCGCCAATGGCAGAACGTCAAAAAACCGAAGGTTCCGAAGGACGCCTTCGATCCCGGCGAGAAGGGAGACGGCAGCATGGACTACGGATTTCTCGGGCCGATGATGTTTGATCTGCTGGTTCTCGCGCTTCAATCAGACTCCAGTCGGATCATCACGGCGAACTTTGGGATGCACAACAAGGTGATCGATCTCGATGGCGTTTCGACGGGTTATCACTCGCTTTCTCACCACGGGCAGCGGGAGGCTCACCTCCGTCAGCTTCAAATTATCGAGTCGTTTTATATCGAGCAGTTTTCCCGCTTCATCGGTAAACTCAAGGCGGCCAGCACCACTGGCGGATCGATCTTCGATGACACGATGGTTTTCTTCGGCAGCGGGATCAGCGATGCGTCGCGCCATTCGAACCGGAACCTGCCGATCATTCTCGCCGGCGGAGGGTTGAAGCACAAAGGTCATTACGACGCGAAGCAGCATAACGGTCGGCAAACGCCGCTGAACAATTTGTTCACGACAATGTTGCAGAATTTCGGCATCGAGACGGAAGCTTTCAACGATGCGACCGGGGACCTGAACCACATCCTGACGTAGGCGAATGGATTTTACAAACAGACCCTGTTGGTTTGGAGAACGTACCCTGTTGGTTCGTGCTGTAACTTTCCCAGTGCTCGTGATTCTGGTTTTGTTAGCTTCGTCGATATCTGTCCATGCTGCTGATCCCTACGCGCCCATTCAGCCCTTTCTCAAAAAATACTGTGTGGAATGCCACAACGCGGAGAAACAAAAAGGCGAAGTGCGCCTCGATGACTTCGACTCAATCGATGGAGCTCTCTGGAGCAATATTTTTGACCAGGTTCACCACGCTGACATGCCGCCGGAGGATGAACTGCAACCGTCCGACGAGGAACGTGACCGCATTGCGAAACTCGTCGACCAAATTTCGCGGGATGATGCTTTCTCCATCTCGACCGGTTACCGCCGCCTGAACCGCCGCGAGTATGCCAACACCGTTCGGGATCTGCTCGGGCTGAAACCGGGGCTCTACGATCCGGCTGCGCGAATTTTCCAGGACGAAGTCGATCACGGTTTTGATACGAATGCGGAGGAATTGATCATTTCAAACGAGCTGCTGCTCGAATACCTCGACTCGGCCGAGGACAGTTTGCGGATGGCGCTTTTTCTGAAAAAGCTGGAGCAACCGGTCACGAAGACGACGAATTTTCATCCGGGAAATTTTCAGGGCGGGAACCGGCGATACACCACTTACAAAAAGCAGTCGACCGTCATGCGGGGTCCCGCAGCTCAGTATCCGGCCAACGGCGCGCGGCGGGTTGATTTTGCGGGAAATTATCGCGTCACGATTTCGGCAGCCGGAGTGGATCGCGACACCTACGGC
>JABDJT010000390.1 GCA_013003335.1 Verrucomicrobiales bacterium
CGATCTACATCGCAGAAACCGATAACGGCTCCGCCAAAGCCGACATCGAGACCGGTTTCGAGTCTGGGCGGATGACGCTGAATTCTTTTTCCGTTGCGGATGACGGATCGCTCGGTGACAAGCGGGTGCTGGTGGACTTTGGGGATCAAACCGGGATCGACGGGATGACGATGGACACCGATGGCCGGATCTATGCCGCGGTTCGTTCCGATAAACGGCCCGGTATCGCGGTTTTTTCACCGGACGGCGAGGAATTGGATTTTCTCCCGACACTGGATCTGCCGACGAATTGTTGCTTCGGGACCGGGAAGGAAATCAATCGCCTCTATCTGACAATCGGGAACGGTTTCTACCGAATCTGGACCAATGCGAAAGGGTATCACCCCGCTCTGGACTGATTAACCGCTCCTGCCCCGCAATCCGAGCCACGCCTCAATGGCGGCCTTGTAGGGTTCTTCCGTGGGCAACACGTGATACTGAATGCCCCGGCGCAGCGATTCGGCTTCCAGCCTCGCCTGCATCTCTTCCATCTCGGCCCGATAGGCTTTGCGAATCTCGTCGGGAGCGACCTGGATGGAATCGCGGGTTTCCATATCGACAAATCGCGCCAGCGCTACGTCGGGCAGGAGTCGTTCATCTGGATCGATTACGTGAAGCAGCAGGATCTGGTATCGCTGGTGCTGAAACTGCGCGAGCGCGTCGAACAGTTGGTCGAGGTCGGTGAAAAAATCAGAAATCACAACGAGGCTTCCGCGTTTCTTGAAAAGCGGCAGGCACAAATCCAGTGCGCTGTGGGCTTCGGTCTTGCCGGTTGGATTTTGCAGAACGCGTTCCAGCGTCGTCACCACGTCAAACAGGTGGCGACGCGTGCTGCCCGCCGGGACGTGATCGACGATTCGGTCGTTGAACAGGGTCAGCGCTGATTTGTCACCCTGCTTCATCATCAGGTAAATCAGCGCCGCCGCGATCTTGGCGGCCCGGACCTGCTTGGAATCGTGATTCTTTGACGACTGGTATCCCATCGAGCCGCTCACATCCATCACCACGTAGCCGGACATGTCCTTTTCCTCGCGGTTTTTCCGCACCACAAGATGCCGACTCCGGGCATAGACCTGCCAGTCGATCATCGAAACGGGATCGCCTTCGACATACGCCTTGTGCTCTTCGAATTCCGCGCTCGAACCGAAATCGATCGACCGGTGTTTTCCGGCAAACCAGCCCTCCACCACGACCCGCGCAAAGAGGAGCAGGTCTTTCAGCGGATCGAGATCTTCCGGATTTAAAATCTCGCCTTTTCCAAAGGTGCGTTTGTGAGGCAACGGCGGCGGTTGCAGGCTGACGAGTTTCGTCGCAGGCCTTTCCCCGGGCAACGGAGGCGGAGTCACGGCCGCCGATCCGGCCGAGGTGCGGTTCTTTGCCTGGCTGAAACTGTCGCGGGCCATTTCGTGATTAATAGTCAGCCGGTTCCTTTACTTCCTCGACCAGCTTGGTGACCAATTGAGCGGGCTTGAGGCCTTCGCCGGTGGCGCGGTAATTCGGGACGATGCGGTGACTGAATACAAACGGGGCCACGGTGCGCACGTGGCTGGTTTCGGGAGCGGATTTGCCGCTCATCAGGGCGAGCGCTTTCGCGCCGAGGACGAGATACTGCGAAGCACGCGGTCCGGCTCCCCATTCGATGTAATTTTTCGCGGTTTCCGAGGCACCTTCCTCGGTGGCGCGGGTCGCGTTGGATAACTCCACCGCGTAGTCGATCACGTGATCCGCCACCGGCACGGCCCGGACGATTTTTTCGACGTCGAGAATTTCCTGCTGCGTCACCACAGCCGTGAGCGGTTTCACCGGATCACGCGTGGTCCGCCGGACAATCTCTGCTTCAATGTCTTTTCCTGGATATCCGACATTGATGGAAAACATGAAGCGGTCGAGCTGGGCTTCGGGGAGCGGATAGGTCCCCTCGTGCTCAATCGGGTTTTGCGTGGCCACGACCAGGAACGGATCGGGCAGATCACGAGTTTCGCGGGCAACCGTCACCTTCCTTTCCTGCATCGCTTCCAGCAGGGCGGACTGCGTTTTCGGGGGCGTTCGGTTGATTTCGTCTGCGAGCAGAAGATTGGTGAAAATGGGCCCGAGCTGAAATTCGAATTCAAGGCTGCCACTTTGGTCGCGCAGGATTTCCGCCCCGAGAATGTCTCCCGGCATCAGGTCCGGCGTGAACTGAATTCGGGAAAAGTCCATGCCAAGTGATTCGGCCAGCGACTTTACCAGGAGCGTTTTGGCCAGGCCCGGGACACCGATCAGCAGGCAGTGGCCCTGGCAGAACAGCGAAAGCAGCAGCGTGTTGATGACGTGCTCCTGACCGGCGATGACTTTCGCGATTTCCTCTTTCAAACGCCCATAGACGTCGTGGACCAGCGCCGGATCGGGATCAGATGTGTCAGCCATAACGAAACCAAGTCGGTAGCACAAAATGCCGTGAAACGGGTAATTTTGTTCCGGAAACAGCCAAAACCGGTGTTGGAGTTCTCATTTTCGCGAAAAAGAGAATCTTTTTTTCAAAAATTATTGTATTTTCTGTATTTATGGTTATTATGACTGCGGTTTGAAGCTCGAAACACAAATATCACGCCACCTTTTCTCCCCCTCTTCCCGCCTCCGGGCGTTCGGATGGGGCCGCCGATTCTGGTTCTGCGGTCCCATCCGGAACGGAGCCGGCGCCCGGATGTTTTCAAAACTGTTCCCCGGCCAGCTCCCGTTCCTCACTTTCCTCTCCTCCCCCCAAACCGTCGATGGGGATTCCGCCAGAATGCTCACAGCCACAGTGGGATCAAACCAATCCCAGCGGTTGATCTCTGAGCGGAATCGATTACTGCCGAAATCCGGTCCGAACACTGGAACTGAATCCGACTGCCGAATCGGCGGTGGTGTTCAAGAACAGTCCACTCGGCCCGGGCTCCTCCGGTCCCGGTTGCACCTTGCGGTCGTTGTTCGCTTCCCCTGAATCGACGGCTCCTCTCCAACGCAATCTGCTGCAGAAACGGAACACGCCTCGTATTCCGCAATCCAATCGCAGCCCGGAGGCGGCGGTTCCCTCTTTCTTTCCGTGAAAATCGCCGGATTTTCTTCTGCAAAAACAAGCAGGTCTGTGCGTGACGCTTTTTCCGGCGAAATCCAGGCACTGCCGGATTCCGAAGTGGGAACTGGAAAAGCCGCGACTTGATGAAGCGCGAGTTTTCGCCTTACTTGCGGCTTTCGCCTGAGCGACGAACAACCGATGAGTGAAACTGCGTTAGAAACCCTTCCGGGAAATTCCCAGCCTGCCACCGAACCGATGGACACCAACCAACTCGGTGAGCAAATTCAGCAGCAGGGCCAGTGGGTTCCTGCCGTGAAAGCAGAAATGGCGAACGTCGTGGTCGGACAGGACGGATTGGTCGACCGGCTCCTGATCGGCCTGCTGACCAATGGTCACGTGCTTCTCGAGGGTGTGCCCGGTCTCGCGAAAACCCTGACGGTGAACTCGCTGGCCGGGGCGTTGAGTGCGGAATTCCAGCGAATTCAGTTCACTCCCGACCTGTTGCCGGCCGACTTAATCGGGACGCTGATTTTCAATCCCCAGACAAACGAATTTTCCCCGAAACTCGGGCCGGTTTTTTCCAACCTTATCCTCGCGGACGAAATCAACCGGGCTCCGGCCAAGGTTCAATCAGCGCTGCTGGAAGCCATGCAGGAACGGCAGGTCACGATCGGCGA
>JABDJT010000435.1 GCA_013003335.1 Verrucomicrobiales bacterium
CTGATTCCGTGGGCCCGGTTCGGGTAGGCCATCATGGAGAACTGTTTATTGTGGCGAATCAGTTCATCAATCAGCTTTTCGAAGGTGGCGTAGTGGCAATTGTCATCGGCGGTACCGTGAATGATCAGCAGATCGCCCTCCAGTTGGTCGGCGAAATGAATCGCTGAACCGTCCCGGTAGCCCTCGACATTGTCGTCCGGCAAACCCATGTAGCGTTCCTGGTAAATCGTGTCGTAGTATCGCTGGTTCGGCACCGCGGCGATGGAGATGGCGGCCTGGTAGAGCCTGGGATACTTGAAAATCGCGTGCAGGCTCGAAGAACCGCCGCCGCTCCATCCCCAGATTCCGACCCGCTTTTTGTCGAGATACGGACGCTCTTTCAGGAGGGCGCGGAGTGCCTTTGCCTGATCCTCCGGGCCGAGCGTCCCGATTTTCCGGTAGACCTGCTTGCGGAAATCCCGGCCGCGGGGACCGGATGTTCCGCGATTATCGATTGTCATTTGGACCACTCCGCGCTGGGCCAGCATCCAGTGCCACATCTGGGTGGAACCGCCCCAGCTGTCGCGGACGGTTTGCCCGGCTGGCTCGCCGTATACGTAGAGCAGCAGCGGATACGATTTTTCCGGATCGAAGCCGGGCGGTTTCAGGCAGCGGGCGTGCAGTTTCGTGCCGCCGCCGATGTCGATGTAGAAGAATTCGGATTTCGGCCGGTCGAGTTGAGAGAGTGTTTCGTTCAGCTTTTCGTTTTCCTCGAGCACGCGGATCGGCTTGTGGTCCGGAAGGCGGATGAGGGTGGAGACCGGCGGCGTGTCGAAATTAGAGGCTGTCCAAACCGCGAACCGCGCGTCGCCGGAAAACGAGTAGGCGTGGGTGCCGCGTGTCCGGGATTCGGGGGTGACGCGCTGCAGACCCGAGCCGTCGAATTTCACCCGATACAAATACCGCTCAGCGGGATTTTCCGGCGACGCTGAAAAGTAAAACAGCCTGCGGCGGTGATCGACTTTCAGCAGCTGGATCACGTCGAATTCCCCTTTCGTCACCTGCACCGGATCGCCTTCGGCGGGTGATGCGAGATAAATGTGCCGCCAGCCGTCGCGCTCGCTCATCCAGGTGAAACGCTTCCCGTTTTCGATCCAGAACAACTCGTTGTCCACGTCCACCCAGGCCTCGTCGGTCTCGGTGAAAATCGTTTCCGCTTCCCCGGATTTCGCATCGCCGAGCATGACTTGATTCGTGTTCTGCAGGCGATTCAACTGTTGGAAAATCACCCGGTTGGAATCGTTTTTCACCCAATCCATCCGCGCGAGGTAATGCTCCCGGGGATCGCCGGGGATTTTCAGCCAGCGGGTTTTGCCTGTCTCAATGGAAACAACTCCGATCCGGGCGGCGGAATTTCGCTGGCCGGTTTTCGGGTAAGCGAAGGTCTGCAGCCTGGGATACAGCCCGCTCACGTTGTCGATCATGGTGAATTCGCGAACGCCTTCGGCGTCGAGTTGCCAGTAGGCGATTGATTTCCCGTCCGGGCTCCAGCGGAATCCGTTTCGCAGACGCAGTTCCTCTTCGTAAACCCAGTCGAAGGTTCCGTTGATGATGAATTCGGTTTTCTTTTCCGTGATGGCCCGGACGGATTGATCGTGCAGGTTTTCGACGAAAATGTTTCCGTTCCGGACGAAGGCCACGTGCCGGTTGTCCGGTGAAATTTGGGCGAAACTCATCGTCGAGGGCGGGCCGTCGCCGCCGAGCTGACGCAGCACTCCGGCTCCGCGGTCGAGGATCCAGTAATCGCCCCGAATGTTCGTGCGCCAAACGCGTTTCGAGCTCGTGTAAATTAAGAGGAGTGATTTGTCGTCCGACCAGGTCAGGCCCTCGACTGAAAGCGGCTCGGTTTGGCCCTTCGGGATCAAATCGCCGATCGGGACGAGGAGCTTGCCCTTCTTTTTTCCCGGGACGTAGCGGACGATGCCACGCTCTTCCCGTTTCGTGTAGCCGGGGCCGTTCTCCTGCCAACTGAGCGAGGCTCGTCTCGCCGAAAATTCGTTGTCCTGGAAAATCCGGTCGAGCGTGATCCGGCTGGAATCGGCTTTTTTCTCCTGAGCGGACGAAGAGGTGAGAAGCGCCGGAAAAAGGGCGTGAAAGAAAAGGAGGCGGCAGGTTGGCATTTCGTGTGGTGAAAATTTCATAAAATTCACGATTTTTGTCAACTGTTCGCTTCCGCAAAAAGAGGGGATGAAAAGCGATTCGCATTGGCGAAATCTCTCTCCACGGTTGGAAAACCCGTGCTACCTGTTTCGATGCCCGACCGCAAAAGTGCGCTTCCTTTTGATTTCGAAACGATCGGAAAATCGGTCGACCGGCTGCCGATCAGGCTTTTGCGACAATCCGGTGATCGATGCCGAACGCTGATTTTCGCCGGGATGCACGGGGAGGAACCGGAAACCACCGTGGCGATTTCGCGGGCGCTTCGATGCCTCGATTCTCTGCCGGAATCCTGCGCGGTCGTGCCC
>JABDJT010000414.1 GCA_013003335.1 Verrucomicrobiales bacterium
ATCCCGCAGCGAAAGATCATCCGGCCGTGAAAGGCTTCGGCGATGAATTTCTCTACACCGCTGACTGGACGAATCACGACAAATCCGTGACCGGCAAGCCCGGTTTCCAGGTTCTGCTGCGAGTCGATGAAACAACCTTCGAGCCCGTTCGTGAATATTTTCAAACCCGCGACGGCAAGCCGATGGGAGATGATCATCCGATCGCGTGGACCAACACGCTGAACGACGGCCGCTTTTTCTACACCGAGCTCGGACATGACGTCCGTTCTCTCGACACGAAATTTGGTCGCCAGCACATTATCGAGGCGATTAAGTGGGCGGCAGCGGAGAAGTAGGAATGTACGGACCTGTTTCGAACCTACAGGGTCTGTTAGACGAACCAACCCTGTTGATTCGGTTTTACAAAATGCGCGGAAAATTCTCCGTACGATTTTGTAAGAAAAGGCGGATGTTGGGTGTCTAAAAACCCTCATGAATTCATCCGGAAATCGAATCGCGCTCGTCACCGGTGCCAACCGCGGCATCGGCCTGGAAACCTGCCGGCAACTCAAATCGCGCGGCTTTGACGTGATCCTGTCGGCCCGAAACGAAGATCACGGAGCGGAAGTCGCGGCAGAAACCGGCGTCGAATTCCTGCCGATGGATGTTTCAGACGAGAACAGTATTTCCGCGGCAGCAGACGATTTTCGTTCCCGCTTTGGCGACCGGCTGGACGTGCTGGTCAACAATGCCGGAATTTTCCCGGACGAAAGCGATTCAATTCTCGAAGTCGATCAGGACCGACTCATTCATACCCTGATGACCAACACCCTTGGTCCCCTGCTGGTCGCCCGCGCCTTCCGGCATTTTCTTGAAAACGCGCTGAATGGCGGCCGGATTGTGAACCTTTCCTCCGGTCTCGGCCAACTCCACGACATGGAGCACACCGCGCCCACCTATTCAATTTCCAAGACAGCTCTCAACGCGGTGACCCGCCAGCTTTCCTCGGCGCTTCGCGAAAAGGAAATCTGCGTGAACTCCGTCTGCCCCGGTTGGGTTCGCACCGATATGGGGGGCGACAATGCAAACCGGAGTGTCGAGGAAGGGGCCGACACCGTCGTCTGGCTCGCCGACAAGGCCCCCGCCGACATTACCGGGAATTTCCTGCGGGACCGGTCGGAAATCCGGTGGTAAGCCCCCCGTCTTTGGCTTGTCTCGAAGCCTTCCATCCGTTTTACTTCCAGCATGAAATTGAAATTGTTTCTCACCTTCACCCTCTCTCTCGCGATCGCTGTACCGGCCGTCGCGGACGATGTCTTCACCAAGCACCCGGGCGAAGATGCTGCCGGATTCACGACGATCTTTGACGGCAAAACCAAGAATTTCAGCACCGAAGGAAACTGGCAGGTGCAAAGCGATGGTTCGCTGAAGCTGACTCCGCGCGAAGGCGAAAAAGGCTGGCAGCGCTACAATCATTACATCTGGCTCCCCGGCGAATACGGTGACTTCGTCTTCGATTTCGAGTTCATGTACGGCAAAGGCGGCAACTCAGGCTTCTACTTCCGCTGCGCCGACGACATCGATCCCACGAAATCCGGGTTCGAAGTTCAGATTCTCGATTCCTACGGCGTGGAGAAGGAACTCGGCCATCACGACATGGCTGGCGTGATCAAAACCCGCGGCCCGCTGAAAAATTCCTCCAAGCCCGCCGGCGAATGGAACCGCATGACGGTTTCCATGAAAGGCGATCGCCTCGTCGTCGTTCTAAACGGCCAACTCGTGCAGGATTTCAATCTCCGGAAGGAAAAACCGGAGGACAAGAAACTCGTCGAGAAAGGAAAAATCTGCATCCAGGACCACGGGCAAATTTTCTCCGTCCGGAATCTGCGCGTCAAAAAACTCGACTGACCTGTCGATTTGGAACGCCCTCCGATCACCGCAGCCGGCCGGATCTGCAGCGTGGAAAAATCGCGCCACGTCTATCGTGTTCGCATGGAAAACGGATACGAAGCTTACGCCGTCGTGCGAAAAGCCGGCCCGCATCCACCTGAGGAAATCGACGACGAATCGCTCGTTTCGAGCTGGCATCAGGTCACGGTCGAGTTTTCGCCTTTCGACATGAGCCGGTGTAAAATTGCGGAGTTCCATTAAAGTGTTTTCCACCAACCATCCCTGTTCATTCGTGTTATGCCTGAAGACGTCACCAAATCCGAACTGGAAGAACTGATCGCACTGCTCGAGCAGCGTCTCGCCATCATCGGCGACGCGGGCCTGCGGGAAAGCGATCCGGACGCCCAGCTGGAGCAGTTGAAAAATGTATCGGAATCGATTTTTGAACTTCACGGCAAGCTGAAAGGCCGGATTCCACCGAGGCTCGAACATTTCCTGGAAGGCTGCAGTTACGAAAAAGCGATGGGCTGGGCGCGAGGGATGCTGCGCGAAATCGATTCGTGAAACCGCAGACACGCCATCCGGTTTTCTTCGCAGAAACGAACAATTCACCGGAAACTGTGGGATGCTGACAATTGAGGGGAACTCTTCTTCGAAACTTTGTGACGGCCGATCGCGCCGCGACTTTCTCCGGATCGGCGGGCTCGGCATGGGCGGGCTCGGTTTGCCGCAACTTCTCCAGGCCGAAAAAAGCTCGGGCGTTGGCAAATCGAACAAGGCGATCATCATGATTTACATGGCGGGCGCTCCTTCGCACCAGGAGACGTTCGACATGAAAATGGACGCTCCCTCGGGGATTCGCAGTGAATTTCGCCCGATCAAAACAAACGTGCCGGGCATCGAGATTTGTGAGCTGATGCCAAATTTAGCAAAGTCGATGGACAAGTGCGTGCCGATTCGCTCGCTCTACGGAGCACCAAACGGCAGCCATGATTCGTTCATGTGCTACACGGGAAAGGTCGGTTCGTCGCTGAATCAAAACGGGCAGCCCGCCGGCGGATGGCCGTCAATCGGGGCTGTGACATCGAAAATGATGGGTTCGATGGATCCCGCAATTCCTGCTTTTGTCGGACTCGCTCCGAAGGCCGGACACCCGCCCTACGGCAATTCCGGGCAGCCCGGTTTCCTGGGATTTGGCCACGGTCCGTTTAAGCCGAGCGGCCCCACCGAGAAGGAAATGAAGCTCGAAAACATGACGATCGGCCGCCTCAACGAGCGGCACGGATTGCTGAATTCCTTCGATCAATTTCGCCGGGAAGCGGATCAATCCGGTATGATGGAGGGCCTCGACGAGTTCCATGATCAGGCATTCGGCATGCTTACTTCGAGCAAATTGGCTGAGGCGTTCGATTTGGAAAAAGAGGATCCGAAGGTCCGGGAACGTTATGGCAAAGGCGATCCGAATCGCGTGGGTGACGGAGCCCCGCGCAATCTTGAGCATTTCCTGCTGGCCCGCCGGCTCGTCGAAGCCGGTGCCCGTTGTGTCACATTGAATTTCGGACGCTGGGATTTTCACAGCAAACACGCCGAGGGAATGCGATCCCACGCTCCGCTTTTTGATCAGGGCCTCGCCGCGTTGATCAACGATTTACATGAGCGCGGCATGGGTGACGACGTCACGGTTGTGGCGTGGGGTGAATTCGGGCGCACGCCAAAAATCAACGCCAATGGCGGCCGCGATCACTGGCCGCGAGTTGGTACTGCGCTTCTTGCGGGAGGCGGGATGAATACCGGCCAGGTCATCGGTGCAACCGACAGGCAGGGTGGCGAGCCCATCGATCGGCCCGTTCATTTTGGAGAAGTGTTTGCCACGATTTACCAGAATCTCGGCATCGATGCGAACACCACGACCGTCCCCGACTTGAACGGTCGACCGCATTACCTGGTCGATCAATGGCGACCGATGAAAGAGCTCGTTTAATTGGGAAATCATCCAAACGCGGCTCGATTTCCATTTTCATCAGGGCCGGAATTTCTGAAACTGGCGGCATGATGAAATCGATTTTCACTTCTGCTTTTGCTTTTCTCCTCACCAGCCTGTCGGCCTCCGCTGAAGACCGCCCGAATATCCTGTTCTGCATCGCGGATGACTGGGGTTGGCCGCATGCCAGTGCTTACGAAAATGATGAAGTCGTGCAAACGCCCTCGTTCGATCGCATCGCGAAAGAGGGCGTCCTGTTCCACCACGCCTACATTTCGTCCCCGTCCTGCACGCCTTCCCGGAACGCCATTTTGACGGGGCAGTATCACTGGCGACTCGGCCCCGGGGGAAATTTGTGGAGCACGCTGCGACAGGATTTGGAAGTGTACCCGCACCTGCTGCGCGACGCGGGATATCACATCGGGTCGTGGCGAAAATCGTGGGGACCGGGAAAACTCGACGGGAAATGGGCGAAAGATCACCCGGCCGGGAAAACGGTGAAAGGCGGGTTCGTTGAATTTTTGAAAAATCGACCCGAGGGGAAACCGTTCTGTTTCTGGCTCGGCGCGAGCGATCCGCATCGCGGCTACAAGCTGAATTCCGGTCGCGAGTCGGGAATGGATTTGTCGAAGATCAAACTGTTCGCCCACTACCCGGATCACGAAACCATCCGCGGCGATGTGGCGGATTACTATTTTGAGGTTCAGCGATTCGATTCCGATGTCGGGAAGGCCCTGGAATTGCTCGAGCAAACCGGCGAGGCGGAAAACACCATTGTCGTCATCACCGGCGACCACGGCATGCCCTTCCCCCGGTGCAAAGCCAATCTCTATGACTGCGGGGCACGTGTCCCGCTCGCGATGCGTTGGCCGGCGAAAGTGAAAGGCGGTCAGGTTCTCAACGGCTTCGTTTCCACGACTGATCTCGCACCGACTTTTCTGGCCGCTGCCGGACTGAAAATCCCGTCAGAAATGACCGGGCAAAGTCTCATACCCGCTGTCACCGGCGGTGGTGACGATGCTCTTCGTCCCTTTGTTCTAACTGGAAAAGAACGCCACGTCCCCGGCCAGGAAGCGCCGAACATGGGCGGCTATCCCTGCCGCGCGATTCGCGATCACGATTTTCTCTACATTCGGAATTACGACGTCGATCGCTGGCCCAGCGGCACGCCGAACTGGCAGAAAGCCGCAGTTTCCGGCGCGTGGCTGGCGGATTGCGACAACGGCCCCGCCAAGACCTACATCGTTGAAAACAAGGACCAGGACGAGGAACACCGGCGCGCCTGGGAGTTGTGTTTCGGCAAACGCGCCGCTGAAGAACTGTTCGATCTAAAATCCGATCCGGAACAAATCTACAACATCGCTGCCGACCCGGAATACGCCGATGAATTGAAACGCTTATCCGAAAAACTCACGGCCGAACTCGCCGCCGCCGGCGATCCCCGCCACGACGATTCGGTCACCTTCGACTTCGATGCCGTTCCCTACCTCGGCGGTGCCCCGAAGCATCCGAAGGCCGGCAGGAAGAAGAAAGCGGGGAAGTGAGAGCTGATTCGTGACATGCGGAGCGTGGCCCCATCGGGCCTGTCCTTTGCCTTTACCGGAAATTCGCGGGCTGGTAGTTTTTTCTCATGAAACGGCTCTCCTTTCCCCTCCTCACCGCCATTTTTCTTGCGGTTTCCCTCGTCTCTTCCGGCGCAGTTTTCGGTCAGAAAAAGAAGACCCGCGATGAAATGGTGATCGAAGATCGCGATCATCTCCAAAACGACCAGACCTGGATTTACAACGATCTGGAGAAAGCGCGGGCCGCAGCGAAGGCCGCGGGGAAACCGATGATGATCGTGTTTCGGTGTATCCCCTGACACGCCTGCCACGAGTTCGACGAGCAGGTTGTTCGTCGCGATGATACGATCCGGGACCTGATGGATGAGTTCGTCTGTCTTCGGATGATCCAAATGAACGGCGTCGATTTGGCGCAATTTCAGTTCGATTT
>JABDJT010000445.1 GCA_013003335.1 Verrucomicrobiales bacterium
ACCGAGACCCGCGTCAGGACCGGTTCCATCGTCTGGATCAGCTCAATTCCAACTGCATCGGGGTGGTTCCCGACGATCTCAATCCCCTGCACAATCGGCATCCGTTCCCGCCAGGTCTTGACCTTGAAACTTTTTGGCGAAGCCGTGCCTTCGTGGGAACCTCTCAGAAGAAACGCCGGGCCCGGTCCGTCCATGATGAATGTCACTCCGCCCTTGTCCGCCTTCACCAGCACCGCTCCGTGCTTCGTGAGATCAATCTCGAGGGTCTTGGTGAGCCGGTAAACTCCGCTTTTCAAAACCAGACTGCCGCGATTTTGGTCAATCTGCTTTTGCAGACCCGGCGAGGAATCCGGCATCGTTTTCAAATTCGGAAACTGACGAATCGCGGAAGGCGGTTCCTTGTTCTCTTGCGCCACGACCATGCCGGCAGCCGTCACGCAAACGAGGAGAGAGAAAACGGATTTTTTTGTCATGAAATCAGCCTGACGGGTCAATGAACGGTGAACCAGTCCGCAAAGACGGGCGGGGAGACTTTTTCGAATCAACAGGGTTGGTTCACCAAACAGACCCTGTTGGATCGGAAAATAGCGGAAACCACCCAGGTCGGGGGACTGATCGCGGTGGGGATTATCCGTGACAAATCTCCAATAATTTGCATCTTGAAGTGTCTATTTTCCTAACATGAGCGCCATCATTAAAGCCCTCCGCAACGCCCTTGACGCAGATCCCAACAACTGGGAAAACCGGCTGGCGCTGATCGAAGCCCACCTGTCCGCCGGACAGCAGGATGAAGCGGCCGGGCTACTCAATGAAGTTGAAGAATTACCGGCCGATGAAGACAGTCTGATGTCAGCAGCGAAATCCTACTCGCTGATCGGCATGCCGGACGAAGGCCAGCGGATCATGCAGCACGTGGTGGATGGAAATCCGGCGAACGCCGAAGCCCAGATGGGACTGGCCGAAATGGCCCACAAGGCCGGCGATTCGGCCACTGCAATGCGCCATGTCATCACCGCGACAAGCCTCGATTCCACGATCGAAGTCCCTGCCGAACTGCAGACTGCCTACAGCTCTGTTCTGGGTGGAAGTTCCCCGGCCGCGGCTGAAGAAGAGCCCGCTGTCGCGGTCGTGGCGGAACCGGAGCCGGAAGAACCGGTCGCCGTGGTCGCAGAAGAAGAAACCGAACCGGAAGAGGAAATCGCCCCGGTCGTTCCGGTGGCCCTGACCCCGCCCGGCACCGAACCGGAGCCGGAACCGGCGACCGCCATTCCCGCTCCCGATGTCGCGGCTGAAGCCACGACCGGTTCGAAAACAATTACTTTGAAAGAAGCCGGTGAACTGGCCGGAAAAACGACCAACCAGCCCGGTCTCGAAACCCAGGTCCTGGAATCCACGCCCTCCGGCTCCCGGCCGACTTTGAAAACCGATGCCCCGGCCCCGGCCTTGAAAATCGAGCGCCATATCGAAGAATATGACCCGGAACTCGAGGAGGAAGCGGCTCACCTCCGTGAGGTGCAGGATGCCATTGCCGAACGTCGCAAAAGCGCGATGGCTCGCGACAAGGTTGTCTCCCTGACAGTCACGATTTTGATCCACGCTGCCGTTTTTCTCGCTCTCGGGCTGGTTGTGATGACGATTCCGCGGGATGTCCCGCCGAACCTGGTCGCCATCGCCGCACCGAGCGAGCAGGAGCAAACCATCGAGCCCCAAAAGCTGAAGAAAAACCAGGTCCGCCAGACCGCGACTTCCTCAATGGAACAGGAAGTCATCGCTTCCGTCAGTCTTTCGAATATCTCTGTGCCGACCATGGCGGAAGACGGCGTAGCCAACATGCCGGCAATGGACGTGAGCTTTGCCCCGTCGATGACGTTTTCCGACGCGATGAGTTCGCCGGACTCGATGATGATGTTCGGTCAGAAAATCGAGGGGAAAGTCCTCGGCGTCATTCTCGATGTGTCCGGATCAATGGCGGAATTCCTGCCGATGGTCATTCGCGAGGTGGATAAGAATTACAAGAACGCCCCGATCGTTTACGTGAACCACGCGATGATTGTCGGTTCCCCGGACTCGACGCGGATCTACCCGATCGTGGAGGAGGAAGTCCTGCCCCACTGGCCGCGCGAATGGGAAAAAGGCAACAGCCCCTACTGGTTCCTGTGGCACGATCTTCCGCGCAAAGCCCCGCAGCACTCCATCGATCGCCTGATCAAGGTTTTCAAGGAACGGCCGAACATGTTCATCGCCCGCGGCGGCAACAATCGCTTCGGCGCGGCCGCAAAGTTTCTCGCCGAGCAGAAAATCGATTCTCTCTACATTTTCTCCGACTTTGAGGATTTCGTGGACGACGAACTCGCCCGCGAGATCGGCCAGTCACTCGGCCGGAAAAAAGTCCGCACCTACGTGCAACCGGCCGCCAAGGAATCCGAGCACCTGCACCTCGTCGACCTGCGGATCGCCCGCCGTACTCTGGGCCGGAAACTCGAGCCGCTCACCGACGTGATCCGGCCGAAGAACAAGGAACCCGCCCCGATCGCCGTGGTCAAAAAGGAACCCACCCCAATTCCGGAAGGCGTGACCTTCGCCACCCCCCGCCCCGAGCGGAAAGGCGACGAAACGATTCACCGCGGTTACTGGCGGCATCACGAGAAATATTTCCCCGAGGAACTCAAAATCTACGAGTATCCGAACATGGACCTCGTCCTGCGTGGTCCGGAATGCCGGGCTTACCTGTATTTGAAAGACGATGACGGCTATATCCAAAGCCCGGTCGTGTTCGGCTACCACAGCTACAAGCAATATCTCGGCACCGACGAACGCATGCACACGCGGCGGCGGAAATTCATCAAGAACCTCGAAGAGCCGAAACTCGAAAACGGCGAGTTCGTCTGGAACATGCTGCTGGAAGATGAAATCACCTTCAAAGTGATCCTCTGGTTCAAGGATGACCACGCGACCGCTACCTACGTCGCCCAGAAACCGCCGGACGACGAGCGGGACGGTGCCTTCATCTATTTCACGATGCCTCCACTCGCCCAGGAGCGGAAGGACGTTTACTACGGACCCGATTTCCCGGATGGTTTGAACCTGGACAATGTCCGCCTCGCCACCACCGACAACTTCGCAACGTTTTACCTGCCGGGCGCGACCGCCGACCGGTATGAGAAGCACTGGAACATGCTCGGCTTCAAGCGCGGCCACAACCGGATTCCCTACAACGTGCTCTACCGCACCCTGCCTTCCGGGGTCCGCGAAATCACCTGCGAAGGACCTTCGTTCGGCAACCTCGAACTCCACGCCCGAACTACTTCCAACAAGCTTTTCCTGAATGCCCGCCCGCATCGCGCTGACAGCGAGCTCTGGGAAGGTTTTGCCTGCACCCTCGTCCGCCCGTGGGACCGCCGCGAGCGCCTCACCAAGACCGAGGGCATCGAGTTCAGCGTGGTCCGGAAAGAAAAATTCTAATCGCGGAATCTCACTCGAGAATCGTCATCTGCGCGGCTGCGACTTCCAGTTTCAGCCGCGAACCGTATTCCACGCCACTCAATTTCTTACGCGCGAGAATCTCCAGCACGTCATCCGGCTGCTCGTGCTCCGGTTTCGTTTCGGGATGGGGATAGTAAATCAACGCTTCCACCGCTCCGCCTGTTTCCGGATCGGAAACGCGACAGTCCACGAACGAAAAATCCTCGGCCGGCTCGGTGGAATGCCATTTCAAATCGCGGATCGTAAAGCGCGGTTCACCGATCCGGTAATGAAGTGGCGTGATCGAGACATTCATCGTCGCGAGGTGAAAACCGCTCAGGTCCAGGCCGTGCTGCGCAAAAAACGGCAGCTGCATCGCCAGCGTTCCGCCCGGAAATCTTGGATCTTCTTTCACCCCGGAAGCCACCCCGTGACCCTGCACGACCTCGCCCTCGACCTGCTGCCATCCGCCGGCCATGGCTCAGAAAATCTTGCCCGGATTCAGCAGGCTGTTCGGGTCGAGCGACTTTTTCACCTGCGCCAGCAGGCCATAACTGGCGTCGCGAAACTGCTTCGGGAGATAGGGCTTTTTCGCGAGACCCACGCCATGCTCACCTGTAATCGTGCCTTCCAGTTCAATGGTCTTGTCAAAAATTTCCCCCATCGCCTCGTGGACGCGCTCCATTTCCGCGGTGTTCGTTTCATCCGTCAAAAACGTCGGGTGCACGTTGCCGTCCCCGAAATGACCGAAGGTCGCGATTTCCAGGTCGTATTTCGCGGCGATGTCCTCGATGAATTTCACGATCTCCGGTAACCGGCTGCGAGGCACGGTCACGTCTTCCAGGATCGTCGTCGGGCGGATCCGGGCCAGCGCCGCAAAAGCACTTCGCCGGGCGGACGCCAGTTTCGTGGCGTGATCCTCATCCCGCGCGACCTCAACGGCCAGCGCCCCGTTCTCCCGGGCGATTTCCGCCATCGCATCCGCTTCCTCCGCGACCACCGCGCCGTGGCCGTCGGTTTCCATCAGCACGACCGCGGCCGCCTCCGTCGGCAGGCCGACCTTCGCAAAATCCTCGACGCACCGGCAGGTTTTGCGGTCGAGAAATTCCAGGGTGCAAGGAATGATCTGCCGCTCGATGATCTGCGAAACCGTCCGCGCCGCATTTTCCATTGAGTCGAATGTCGCCAGCAACGTTTTCCGGGCAGCAGGACGCGGCACCAGTTTCAGCAGCACTTTCGTGATAATCCCAAGTGTCCCCTCCGACCCGATGAACAGGTCCTTCATCGAATATCCCGCCACGTCCTTGACGCATTTCGACCCGAGCCAGCAGCGTTCGCCGTTGGCCAGCATGACTTCCATGCCCATGACGTAATCCCGCGTCACCCCGTATTTCAGGCCGCGAAGCCCACCCGAATTATTCGCCACGTTTCCGCCGATCGTCGAAATTTTCATCGATCCCGGGTCCGGCGGGTAAAACAGCCCGAGCGGCAGAGCAGCATCATCGATCGCTTTGGTGATCACACCGCACTCGCAGAGCATCGTCAGGTTGGCCGCGTCGATTTCGAGAATCCGGTCCAGTTTCACGAGGCACAAAACAATCCCGTCCTCTACCGGCACGCTGCCGCCCGACAATCCCGTGCCCGATCCTCGGGTCACCACCGGGATTTCTTCCCGCGCCGCGATTTTTATCACCGACTCGACCTGATCGGCCGACTCAGCCATCACCACGCAGGTCGCAGCCTGCTTCATGGCGGCTGTCCCGTCGAAGCCGTAGGGAATCAGGTCCTCCGGTTCGGTCAAAACCGCCGCCTCGCCGACAGCGGATTTCAGGGCATCGATAATTTCCGGTTTCACGCCCGAAACCTAGCGAATCGCCAAAACGAATCAACAGTGTACGTTCGCCAAACGTACCCTGTTGGACCGAATTTCCCCTTCTCGGCCTTGCCGCAGCTTTCGCAACGGCCGGATTCAAAAACGAGACGGCGGGCGCGGGCACGATTCGCACGGCGAAGTGACGCCGTTGATTCACGGCGGCATTTGCGGCAGGCTTGCTCCATGAACCTTCGCTTCCTGCCGGGCCCGGCCTTCTTCTGCGGTGCCTCTCTCACCTTCGCCCAGCTCCCGGTCGAGCCCCTCGAAATCCCGCCGGTGGAGCCGAATTTCGTGCATGACTCGTGGCTGATCGACAACCACTGGCCGCTGAAAACAAAGCAGGAAGGCATCAACGTGGCCCATCACCCTTTGCAAAAACACGCCTCCGGACCGTTCGAAATATTCGGGGAAGACAAGCCGAGCTACGCGTGGGTGGTGAA
Source organism: Verrucomicrobiales bacterium (assembly GCA_013003335.1). Taxonomy (GTDB): domain Bacteria; phylum Verrucomicrobiota; class Verrucomicrobiia; order Verrucomicrobiales; family DEV007; genus JABDJT01. The sequence continues at coordinate 5,776 of JABDJT010000445.1, forward strand.
GGATGAAGCCGACGACGGGTCTCGAATTTTCCGGATGTATTACCAGGCCAACATCCCGATTGCCAGGGTGGAAGGAAAAGGCAGCTACCGAACGGACATCGCCTACGCGGAATCGAAAGACGGAATTTCGTGGACGAAACCGGACCTGGATCTGTTTCCGGAAAAAGCCGTCGAGGGCCGCCCCAACAATGTGGTCGTCGCCTTCGAAGGCAAACCGCAGTGGGGAGGCAGCGCGCCGGCCCTGATCGAGAATCTGCCGGATGGGGACCAGCGCCGTTACAGGTTCGTGATGCTCTACCGGGTGAAAGGCCGCGGCACGGGCGACCAGGCGGGGCTCCATCTCGTCGGAACGAAAGACGGCATCCACTTCGACATGGTGAACGATTTTCACATCGCCCACCTCCACAGCGACTGCCCGAACACGATCCATTTTGATCCCGCAGCGGGCCGCTACCAGCTGCTCTGCCGGGCAAAACAGATTTATCGCGCCTTCGGTGATGAAATGATCGACACCGGGGCTTCGCGCCGGGTGGCCACTATGTTCAGTCCGAAATTGTGGACGGACTGGCTGGAGCACAGCGCCCCGCAAACCCTGCTCGTCCCCGACGAGCGCGACGGCGACCACCGCTACTTTTACGGCATGCCGACCGTCCACCGGCATGGCCTGGCTTGGGGATTCTTGGAGGTGTTCCGGATGAACGACCTCATCCACACCGAAGTTGTCACCAGCCGCGACGGCGCGCATTGGTGGCGGCATGCCGATCGCCCGAAGCTGATCGAATATGGCGAAGACGGCACGTGGGACGACACCATGACGTTCACCAGTCCGGCCTGGGTGGCAGTCGGGAATCACTGGTATATCTACTACTCCGGCTGGGACGGTCCGCACGGCACCTCCGAACGCGAGGGCACGATCGGGCTCGCCACCTGCCTCCGGGAACGGATTTATTCGCGGCGTGGTTCAAAATCCGGAGGGGTCGTTTGCACGCGGACGCTCACCTGGCC
>JABDJT010000469.1 GCA_013003335.1 Verrucomicrobiales bacterium
CGTCCGGGGAAACACCGGGGCACCGCCGGTAAAAACTTCCCGCACGCCGGGGAAAACCGCCTTTTTCTTCCTCTTCGTCAGCGATTCAAAAAAGGCGGGCGACGCCACAATTCGGGTGACGGCCCCCGCCCCGATCTGGCGTGCCACGCGTTTTGCCTTCACCACACCCGGACGGGCGAGGTTTGTATCGGCCAGGATGCTGGTGGTTCCGGAAGCAAGGTTGGCCAGCACAAAAACCGGCAGGGTCACGAGATCGACCTGGCCCGCCTCGAGACGAAGAGATCGGGAAAGAGATGCGTGCTGGGCCAGGAGGAATTCGTGCGAACGCGCTACTCCTTTTGGTTCGCCCGTGCTGCCGGAAGTGAAGGTAATCAGCGCCGGTTCATGGCCTTCCGCGGGAAAAATCTCCGACGAATCGGGTGCGGCATTTGCTTCAAAATTCGAAATCTTCGGAATGTCACGAAGAACGGGAATTTTCAGCGGAAGAAAAAGGCGGGCTTTCCATGATCCAAAGAACGCGCGGGGTTTTACCAGGTTGACGCAACGGGCAATGAAATCCGGCGACGCGGATGGATCGATAAAAACGGCGGTGAGACCTGCCCGCATCACAGCCAAAAGCGCGACATACAGACGAATCGAGACGGGATGAAAAAACAGAATCGTGTCGCCCGGATCGAAATTTCTTCGACGCAGATCCGACGCGGCCGATGCCGTATCTGAATCAAGTTCACCAAATGGTATTGAGTTTCCGCGATCGATCAGGGCGGTGGAGTCTTCCGCCTGATCCTGAAGCAACTCGACGAGATTCATTTCGAAAAGAGGGTGTATCGCCGGAAAACCTCTCCGCCCTGCCGTTCGCTCACCCGGACGCTCGTGTTGTCGACATGCTTCAGAGCGTGAATCGCGGTCCTCAATCCCCGCAGTCGCGCACGCTCATGAACCTCAGCGAGCAGGACCGAACCGAGTCCGCGGACCTGCGAGGCGAGCGTTTTCACAATGAGCGATTCGCCATCAGCGACACAGAAAACGAGCCCAACCGGGCGACCGCCCGCATCTTCCGCAATCCGGACAAAATCGGGATCCAAAAGCGGTTGAGCCGGGAGATACAGCCCGAGAAACTCCGCCTCGTTGATCGAGGTGTAGAGGAAGTTTTCCGAAAAGGCATCGAGTAGAAAGGGATAGAGCGCACGCAATTCTGCCTCGTAATTCGCCACTTCGACCGGCCGGATACTGACTCCCCGGGATTCGATTCGCTGGACCAGTTTTTCCGGCACCCCGGGGGCCGCCGGGAGATCCATCCGCGACGAAATGTATTCGGCAAGCGGTTTCCAGCCCGCCTCCTGCCACCACTCCGGCCATTCGGGCGGATTTTCCGGCTCCATGAGAAACGGTGGACTGCCGTCGGTTTCGGTGACAAACCGGTATTTCTGCCAGGTGTTCCCGTCCATCGGACCGACGATTTGATCAAAGCCACATTCTTCGCGCAGTTGGCGTTCCGCTTCCGCCAGCACCGCCAGAGCGGATTCGCGGTCTTCCGCAAAAAATCCACCGATTGCGCCCAAGGCAGGCCAGATTTTACAACGGGCGGATCCAATTTCGATTTTCATACAAGACTGATCTGTGAAGCCGCTGGTCGGGAAAATGATTGTCATCTTCCCAATTCCGATTTCGAGCTTCGCCTCAAGGTCCGGGTTCTTCAAGTGAGGCGCAATCCCCTGCTGCTCGCAGGGCGTAAAAAAGTCTTTTTTTTCCTTGTGCAAGCCGGATTTCCGACCAATTCTCGCCGTGGAATCTTCTGTCGATGAAGTGTAGCAGCTTTATGACAGGAGATTGGAATCGAATTGACACTCAACAACCGCGTAAGCCATGACTATCCCATCTTTAGAGGGACTCGGAAGAACTACTGTTTTTTCCGGGATTCTTGTATCCACACTGCTTTTTACCACCTCGCTGCTTCAGGGTGAGGACTCAGACGTAGCCGCTGAGGCCCGCAAGGTCTCCAGTGACAAGGAGGTCGTTTTTGAAGGCCCCTCCGGTATGGACTTCCGAACCCACGCCATCCTGGGCGCAAGCGTCGGAGAAGAGGATGCCTACGGGCACCTGGAGTTCCTCCATCCGCTTTGGTCGGATGAAAACTCCCTGCTCTTTTTGTATCCCCGACTCGGGATCAGCAGTGATGTCGATGCGGGCTTTTCCATGGGTGCTGGCATGCGGCATTATTTGCCCGGACTGGATGCCATTTTCGGTTACAACCTCCACTATGACCGCTACGAAGGCAGTCGCGGTGACTATTACGATCAACTCGGTCTCGGGCTGGAAGTGATGAGCCGCCGGATTGATGCGCGGTTCAACTATTACATCCCGGAAGGAGACTCCAATGTGGTCGATTCGGTGACAAGTTCTCAAACCAGGACCGCGATCGATTACGGCGATCCGTTCGGACGCCATTATTCGATCCTGCAGCCGGTGACGACGACACGCACCACCACGACCCGGACTTTTGAGCAGTTTGAGAAAGCCATGCGGGGATATGACTGGGAAGTGGGGGTTTTGGTGCCGGGTGTGGACGAATATGTGGACCTGCGGCTCTTTATCGGGTCGTATGGATACGACAACCCGTACGGGGAAGACCTGAACGGTGTGAAAGCACGCGCAGAGCTGCGCCTCTCCTCGAAACTCGCAGTGGATGCGACCTATTACGAGGACGAGGAAGTGCGGGGGGACAACTGGGTGTTCGGCATGCGGATGAACATCCCGATTTACCCCGAGAATCTGGAAAACGGCGGGAATCCCTTTGATGGAAGTTTTGACGGCCTCTTTGACGGTGTGCGCGGTGGTGGCGGCCGCGGCGGGAAAAACCCGGTGGCATCCGCCCGCAAGATCGGGTCCTCAGCCAGTTACATTACTGCGAACGACCGGTTCAATCCCCTGTCCAAGATTGTGGCGGGAGCCTCCAGTGCCGGTGTCTGGGACCGGATGACCGAGGAAATCATTCGGGATCCCTACATCAAGACGACACTCTCCAATTACATTGAGAATCGCGACCTGCTGGATATCGACCGGATCATCACCAAAGACATCGTGGTGATCGACGGTTCAGTGGTCTTTGTGGACAGTACACGTGGACCGGGGGGCAACGGAACCTTTGAAAATCCGTTCAACATGATCCAGAGCGGTGTGAATGCCGCCGCGGCCCTGTTCGGCAACAACGGCGATGTCGTGGTGCATGGCAGCCCCGCTTACACCGAGGATGTGGTCGATGCCGGTGCCGGCGTCAAGGTCTGGGGCGGTGGAGTCGGAGTTCCCGCCCTCGGCGGACGCCGGTTCCGATTTGGCGGAACGCCCACCCTCAACGGCGGCTTCGATTTTGACGATATTCCCCACGCCCTCATCAGCGGGTTCAACATCAACGGCGGCTTCGCCGGCGGAGACGGCATCAACTTCGACGATATCGGAGACGTCGTCATCGCCAACAATGTCATCAACTCCCCGGGCGATGACGCCATCGACATCCAGAGCGATGTCAGCACCAACATCCGCGTGGTCAACAACGTGGCCGTCGGGGGACCGGGCTCAACCTGGGGGAATCATGGCATCGAGATCGACGTGGACAACGACGGCGGCGGATCCACCGTGCTGGTGTCCGGCAACGTCGTCACCGGATTCGGGGAAGAAGGGCTTGACCTCACTGTCGATCTCGACAGCGGCGCCACCTTCATGGGCACCATCGTCAACAACCAGTTCCTGAGCAACGGCGTGTCCGGGGGCGGTGGCGGCGCGGAGGTCGACGTCGATATCAATGATGGCGGGGTGGCCAACCTCGCGATACGGAACAACCTGTTCCAGGCCAACACGGGTGATGGCCTCGATCTCGATGTGGATGCAGGTGACGGGAGCCGATCGCAGAC
>JABDJT010000474.1 GCA_013003335.1 Verrucomicrobiales bacterium
GTACGAAGTGGAAGCCGAACTTCTCCACGAGTTCATGATGCACGGGTCGCGGGGATTCGCCTATGAACCGATCGTCGCGTCAGGCAGAAACGCCTGCGTTTTGCACTATTTGACCAACGATTGCACCTGCGAAGACGGCCAACTTTTGCTGATGGATGTTGCCGCCGAATATGCCGGCTACAATGCTGATTTAACGCGGACCGTGCCGGTGAGCGGGAAATTCACAGAGCGCCAACGGGCCGTCTACGACTCCGTCTACCGCATTTTCCGAAAATGCATCGATGAACTGGCCGTGCCCGGAAAAAAAATCCGCGAAGAATATCAGCGGGAAGTTGCCCGCACCACTGAGGACGAGCTCATTGGGTTGGGTCTGATCGATGGCGATGAAGTCGAAAAAGAACGGAAGAAAGACGTGAAAGAATTGCCTGAAGAAAAGCGGCTTTATCGAAAATATTTCATGCACGGCACGTCTCACCCGCTGGGGCTGGATGTACACGACGTCGCTCCGCCTGATGCCGTATTCCTCGAGAATATGGTCATCACTGTGGAACCGGGGATCTACATCCGGGAAGAAGGATTCGGGGTTCGGCTGGAAAACGATATCGTCGTGAAATCCGGAGGAAATATTGACCTGATGGCCGATATCCCGATCGAAGCCGATGAAATTGAGGCCATTATGGCTGGGCGGGAATGATCTCATCCGGGCGATCCACCACCCGGGTCGCGCCGTTCGCACGCAACTCCTCCGCCGTGCGGAAGCCCCAGGTCACCCCGATCGTTGTCATTCCGGCATTCACACCCGTCTGGACATCGACATCTGAATCGCCCACAAACCAGCATTCGTCCGGCGAAACATCCATCACGGCAGCTGCCTCAATCGCTGCATCCGGGGCCGGTTTTTGGGGGACCCCGTCCCGCTGGCCGAAAATTACGTCCCACTTCCAATCCGGTAAAAACTCTTCCACGCATTTCACCGTGAATTCATGCGCCTTGTTGGAGAGCACGCCGAGCTTGATCCCCTGCTCAACCGCACGATCCAGCAACTCCGGAATGCCATCGAACGCGCGCGTCGTCTCGTTCCAATGCTTTTCATACTCAGATTTGTATTCCTCCAAAATCGCTGCCAGTTCCTCTTCGCTGGCTGGCCGTTGCCCTTCGGGGAAAATCCGCTGCACCAGGTTCTCCATCCCGTCCCCGATGAACACCTTGTAATCCTCTTTCGAGTGCGTCGGCAAACCACGTTTGGCCACCACCGCATTTCCCGAATTCGCCAAGTCTTCCAGCGTATCAAGAAGGGTTCCGTCCAGATCGAAGATGATGGCTCTTGGAAAATCAAAATTGGTTTCCGGCATAACCGCGACGAATCAACCCTGTTCGCCCGCGAATCAACCCGGTTTGTTTGCCAATCCCGCCCTGTAAGTTCACCAAAAGCTACAAACCCCTGCCTTGTTTGTAATCGATTCTCTGGTATTCTCGAGCCTAACGTCTGTCTCATGAAAAAACTGCTTTCTGTCCTTTCGGGTGGCCTTCTCTGTGCTGCGGTATCCCTGTTCGGTTTGACCGGATGCAACGATGACGACCCGGGCAATGGAGGTGGGAGTGGGAAAACCGTGAAAGTCGCCTGGTCGGTTTGGACGGGTTGGATGCCCTTCAAATTGATGGAAAAGGAGGGGCTTTTGAAAAAGCGCTGTGAAGAACTTGGTGTCGATGTCGAATTGGTCGAGTTCAAAGGTTACATGGATTCAGTTTCCGCATTTTCCGCGAAAAAAGTCGATGCCTGCGCCATGACTTCGATGGAAGCGCTGCAGCCTGCGTCGAGCGGTGTGCCGACGGTCGCCGTGATTGTGAATGACATTTCCAACGGCGGAGACGGCCTGCTTGTCCGGGAAGGAATGGATTTCGCCAGTCTGAAAGGACAGGAAATCATGCTGGAACAGTTTTCCGTCAGCCACTACCTGCTGGCTCGCGCCCTCGAGGAGAACGGCATGAGTGAGGCTGACGTGACAATCAAAAACATCCCCGGCGACGATGCCGGCAAAGCCTTTCTGACCGACGAAAGCGTGAAAGCGGTAACAACATGGAATCCCCACCTTTTCCTCGCACAGGAAGGCAAAAAGGGAATTGTGCTGTTCGACAGCTCGAATATTCCCGGCGAAATCATCGACCTGCTCGTTTTCAACGGGGACTTGATGAAAGAGAACCCGGACGCTGTTAAAGCCGTCGTGCTGGCCTGGTATGATGCCATGGCGCTGATTGAAGGAGCCGACACCAAAGAGGCCGCGATCGCGACGATGGCGGAAGGCGCCGGGGCCAGCGTCGAGGAGTTCAAAAAAATGCTCGGCGGCACGAATCTGTATACTGATTCCGGTAAAGCCGTGGAGTTCTTCAAGAGTGCTGACCTGCCGGAAACGATGAAGAAAATTCGCGCGTTTTCCTTCAAACAGGAACTGATCACCGACGAAGATTTTGAGATCGGGTTCGGGGCGGATTCGGCCGCGTTGCTGAAATTTGATTCGACGTTCGCCGAACAGATCGGGAATTGATGTTTCGCGTCCGATCCAGGAAATTACCGGAAGGGGTCGGGCGGCTGCTCGGCCTTCTTCCTTTTTTGGCAATCGTTCTGGCCTACGCGTATTTTTCGCACCAGCGGCTTTCGGAGAATCCGCGGGACAAATTGCTTCCCGGCCGGGAAGGGTTTTCCCGGGGTTGGGAAGAGGTCACCAAGCTGCGCACCGGCGAATATATCGAATACACCGTCCGCGAAGGGGACACTCGCGAGTCCATCGCCCGCCGAATTTCCGGCTCGGCAGCCTTTGCCGATCAAATCCGGCCATCGGATGCAGAAATCACTGCCGGAGCGGAAATCGAAGTGCCGAAAACAGAGCGCTACATCATCAAAGACACTCTCGCGAGCTTGCGCCGACTCGCGGTCGGCATGCTGATTGGGATTATTGTGTCTCTCACGCTTGGGCTTTCCATGGGCGTGTTTACCCCGGTGGAAAAAATGTTTTACCCGCTGGTCGCGGCCCTTTCGAAAATCCCACCGCTTGCCATTTTACCGATCATTTTCATTTTTCAGGGCGTCGGCGAGTCAGCAAAAATCACGATCATCGCTCTCGGCATTGCGCCGGTCATGACGATGGACATTCTCCTCCGCTGCAAGGAAGTCGCTTCGGAATTGATCACGAAAGCCTACACGCTCGGGGCTTCCACGATGGAGGTCGTTTTCAAAGTCGTGCTTCCGCAAATCTGGCCGTCGTTTTTGAATTCCGTCCGCATCTCCCTCGGCCCGGCCTGGGTGTTTCTC
>JABDJT010000481.1 GCA_013003335.1 Verrucomicrobiales bacterium
CTTTCTCCCGGCGGCGGCCGCCGCAATCAGCCTGCTGTTTTTCACCACCGCGGAAGCGAGAACGTGGACGAGTGCCGACGGCGCGAAGACCTTCGAGGGAGAACTCAAATCGTACGACTCAGCGACGGGGGAAGTGATCGTGACAATGGCGAATGGCCGGACGATCCGATTCAACCAGGACAAATTGTCTGAATCGGATATCGCTTTCCTGAAAGAAAACGGCGGGAAGCCGACCGGCCCGGCTCCAGCTTCCTCCGCCTCCGTTTCCGGGGCGGGTCTGCCGGATGAGCTGCCTGATCCCGATGGGAAGGAGGCGGACATGAGCCAGCCGGTCCAGGTGTATATTCTGCTGGGGCAATCGAACATGCTGGGATTCGGAAAGCCCAACGTTTTGAAGGGCGTCGCCTCGGAGCTTTACCCCTACCTTGTCGATGACTCCGATGAGTGGACCGTGCGCAAAGATGTCCGGAATGTCCGCGTGATGTGCTCGGGAAACAGTCCGGCCAAGGATTTCACGAATGACTGGATGACGATCCAGGGAAATATCGGCCCGGAAATCGGGATCGGCCACTTCCTCGGCCATGTGACGGACGCGCCGGTCCTGATTCTGAAAAGCTGTATCGGGAATCGCAGCCTGGGATGGGACCTGCTGCCTCCCGGCACGGAGCCGTGGGAGCACGACGGGAAAACGCAGCCGGGTTACCGCGGAACGCCCGATGAACCCGATGGCGATACCGGAGGCGACATGTCGAAGGGATGGTATGCCGGGTGCCAGTACGACGGCGACATCGCGGCCGCCAAAGCGGTGCTGGAAAATCTCGACAAGTATTACCCGGGTGCGAAGGAGTATGAAGTCGCCGGGTTTTTCTGGTGGCAGGGCGACAAGGACATGCGCAATGCGGCGCACTACACGGCGTATGAGAAAAACCTCAAGCAGCTGATCCGGGCCCTCCGCAAGGATTTTGATTCACCCGAAGCGAAGTTTGTCAGCGCGTCGCTGGGCCAGACGAAGGAGGGATCCACGAAAGGCGACGGCGTGATTCTTGATGCCATGAAAGCCGTGGCAAGCAGCAGCGATCCCGAACTCGCGGGCAAGGTTGGTTTCGTCTATACCAACCCACTTTCCAAGGGGGGAGGCTCGAGCGGACACTACGGAGGTAACCCGGAAACCTACATGAACGTCGGTGAAGCGATGGGGAAAGAAATGGTCCGGTTGCTGCAGGCGAAGTAATCGCTCCTTTCCACGAAGATTCCCGTTCGTAATCCCGTCCGGCCCGTGCTACGAAACGGGCATGACACGCGAAGAAAATCTTTCTCAATTTTTCGGGGATGACGGCAACACGGTGATCCTGCCGATCGACCACGGCACGGCGATCCCCGTGCCGGGCATGCCGGATCCGGTCGGTCTGATCGAGATCATGAACCCGTTCGTGGACGGCTACGTGGTGAACCTCGGTGTCGGGCTGGCGGCGATGGACCAGCTTTCGGAGAAGGGTGTCTGTTTCCGGACCGATGTCTACAAGCCGCCGCGGGCCGGGCAACTCGACCAGGGGACCTACCGGATTTACGGAGCCGACGAAGCGGAAATCGTGGGCGCCAATGCGATGATGAACATGCTGTATCATCACCACGACGGCGAGTCGGACAATTTTCGCGAGGTGGGCGAATTGATCAGCGAAGGGTTCGACAGTGACATTCCCGTGATCCTCGAGGCCCTGCCGTTCGGGATCGGCCGGCCGGATGATTACACCTGCGAAAACATCGCGTTTGTCTCCCGCGCCGCCGCGGAAATCGGAGCGGACGTCGTGAAAACCGCTTATCCCACCGACGCGACCGTGGACGAATTTCGGGAAGTGATCGAAGGCATTTTCGTTCCGGTCATCGTGCTCGGCGGTGCTGCAATGGGCGACGACGAAGGCCTCCTGACCATGGTGAAAAATTCGATCGATGCCGGGGCGAACGGGATTGCGGTGGGCCGGAACGTCTGGCAGCACCCGAACCCGCCCGGGATTGGGAAAGCCCTGATGGCGATCGTCCACGAGGGTGCCGGCGTGGACAGTGCTCTGAAACTGGTGAGTGCATGAAAGCTGTCCGGTTTTTCCTGCCCGTCCTGCTCCTGGTCGCCGGCTGTGCAACGGTCGATTTCGCGCCCCGAAACCTGGAGCACGTCGTGCTGTGCTGGTTGAAAGAACCGGGCAACGTGTCGCATCGCCGGCAGATCATCGAGACAAGCCGGTCGTTCCGGCAAATTCCGGGCGTGCTGAGCGTCCGGGTCGGCGAATCGATTCCCAGCGACCGCCCGATCGTGGATGATTCCTTCGACGTCGGAATCATCATCACCGTTCGCGATGCCGCCGCTCTGCAGGCGTATCTCGATCACCCGATCCACGTCGAGGCGAAACGGGATGTGCTTCAGCCGCTGGTGAAAAAGATCGTGGTTTACGACTTCCAGTGAAAGGGCAACGCGCGTCAACGATTCAGCCACCACAACCCCGCGTTCAGGTAGGTCGCATAGCAAACCCACGCGAGGTAGGGCACCAGCAGCCAGGCGGAAGCGGGCACGAGTGGCCGGAATGCCCGGAAGGTGAAAACGATCGCGACGATCAGGGCGATGATGATCACCAAAGCGGGCAGCGGTTGTTGCAGCCCGAAAAAGACAGGCGTCCAGGAGAGGTTCAGGATCAACTGAATGAAAAACCAGCAATACGCACGTCGTTTCGCTTCCCCGATCTCGGCGAACTCCCAGACCACCGCGAAGCTGATTCCGATCAGGGCATAGATTGCCGTCCAGACCGGTCCGAAAATCGAGTTCGGCGGATTCCCCGGTGGTTTATCCAGATCGACATACCAGTCCGCAATGGAACCGGCGGTGATAATTCCGCCGGCGCCGCCGAGGATTTCGACGACCAAAACGGACAGGAAGATTTTGAGCCAGAATGGCATTCTTCAATCATACCGCTTTCTCCGGATCTTTCATCGCACATTCACCGTGCCGGTTCCGCTTTACCACGGGGCAAGACCAGCTAGATTCGGAGGAATTCATGATCGTCCCGAGCCTCCAATACGCCGCCCGCATTTTGAAAACGGCGGACACGCGTCACCTCGCCAAGTTCATGTGGAACTTCGGCGTGAAAGGCGTGCGCTCGGTGAACCTGTTCAAGAAGCGGATGAAAGAGGGAATCTATTTCCCGCCCTTCATTTACATCTCGGTTTTGAACAGCTGCAATCTCCGCTGCCAGGGCTGCTGGGTTGATGTCGACAAACCGCAGGTGAAGATCGATCTCGAAAACCTGAACGCGATCGTCAACGACGCCAAGCAGCACGGAAATTCGTTCTTCGGAATCCTCGGCGGCGAACCGATGATGCATCCCGATCTGTTCGATTTTTTCGCCCAGCACCCGGATTGCTTTTTCCAGCTGTTCACCAATGGCCAGATGATCACGGAGAAAAAGGCGAAGCAGCTCCGTCAGCTCGGGAATGTCACGCCGCTCATTTCCATTGAAGGAACCGAGGTCGTCGCCAACGAACGCCGCGGCGGAAAAGACGTCCTGAACCGCACCCTGCGCGGACTCGATAACTGCCTCGAAAACAAGATTCTCACCGGCGTGGCCACCAGTCTCTGCCAAACGAACATCGATGATCTGCTCACCGAGAAATGGCTCCGCACCCTGATCGATCGCGGCGTCCACTACGCCTGGTATCACACCTACCGCCCCGTCGGGCCGCAGATTCACGAGGAACTCGCCCTCACGCCTGAGCAGGCCCGCAAAGTCCGCCAGTTCGTCGTCGATATGCGGGTGAAACTGCCGCTCGGCATTATCGATGCCTACTACGATGGGGAAGGCCGCGCCCTGTGCCCGATGGCCACGGGAATCTCCCATCACATTTCCCCGACCGGTGCGGTCGAGCCCTGCCCGATCATTCAGTTCGCCACCGAGAACGTCCACGAGTCCGACTCGATTTACGACACCCTGACAAAATCAGAATTCATGCGCGATTTTCGTGAAGTCGCTGCCAAAAACACGCGCGGCTGCATCGTCCTCGAGCGCCCTGACCTGGTAAAAGACCTCGCTGAAAAACACGGCGCGCAGGACACCACCCTGCGGAAGCAGGCCATGGCCGAGATCGAGTCCATGACCTCGCGGAACAGCCAGTGGCTTCCTGACGGCAGCGAGATTCCGGAAAGACATCCGGTTTACCGTTGGGCCAAGCGGATCTGGTTCAACGATTTCGGCGTCTACGATCAACTCGACGCCGGGGCAACGCAGCCTGAGCCGGTGAAGGCGGAAGAGGAGGAGAAGGAATTGGCGGGAGTGTGAGAGAGTCACTCCTTCGTCACCGTTTCATCCAGGTTCAAAATCACGCTCGCCACCGCAGTCAGCGCGGCGAGTTCGGCGGGATCGAGATCTTTTTCCGGAGCGGTTTTGCCGACGGAAACCAGGCCGGTGGCCGCTTCCGCATCGGAATTGAAATGGGCGAGATAATCCTCGTATCCACTCAGCAGGATTTTCAGGACGCGCTCGCCGGGCTCGCGGGCGAGGGCGATTTTGTGACCGTGGCGAATGCGTTCTGCGGGCGTTTGGCCGCCTTCGCGAATCATGCGGGCGGCGATGAACCGGGCGGCCTCGACGTATTGCGGGTCGTTCATCAGGTTCATGGCCTGTAGCGGGGTGTTCGTCCGCGTCGCGTTCACCGAGCAGATCTCGCGACTGGCGTTGTCGAAATTCATCATCGACGGAGGCGGAACCGTCCGGCGCCAGAAGGTGTAGAGGCTGCGGCGATAAAGGTCGGGTCCATCGGCGACGACGTATTTCACGCCTTTCGCGCTGACTTCCTCCCACAGGCCGGCGGGCTGGTAAGGCATCACGGGCGGACCGCCGATCCGGGTGTCGAGCCGGCCGCTCATGGCGAGAGCCTGGTCGCGCAGGGCCTGACCGTAGAGGCGGAATCGCGGGCCGCGGGCGAGCAGTTTGTTGTTTGGATCACGCTCGCGGAGGTCGGAGGAAATGGCGCTGCGCTGGCGGTAGGTCGCGCTCGTGACGATGGTTTTCAGCATCGCTTTCACGTCCCAGCCGCTTTCGCGAAATTCGACGGCGAGCCAGTCGAGTAATTCCGGGTGAGTCGGGGCCTGTCCCTGCGAACCGAAATCTTCCGGCGTTTTGACGAGGCCGGTCCCGATAATCATCTGCCAGTACCGGTTCACGGCGACGCGGGCCGTAAGCGGGTTTTCATCGGCGAGAATCCACTTGGCGAGGCCGAGCCTGTTGTTGGGAAGACTCTCCGGCATGGGTGGCAGCGCGCTCAACACCGCCGGCTGGAGCTTTGTGGATTTGTCGGGCTGATCGTAAACGCCGCGGTGGAGCAGGAACGTTTCCCGGGGTGCCGGCATTTCCTCCATGATGGCGACGGAGGTGATCTTGCTCGCCTCAAAGGCCTTCAGTGCCGCGTTCGCCTTGTTCGATTCGGCGACCAGTTTCTTGTAGGCCGGATCGTGATCGCGGAAGTAGGCGGCGGACAGGAACTGCGTTTCGCGGGGGCCGCGATCCGGAGCGGCGGCGAGAATTTCGGTGGGCGTCAGGGCAAAAATCGAGCCGATTTGTGATTCGGTCAGGGCAGAAGGGTAAATCCGGAGATCGTCGATGAAGGTGTTGGCCAGCAGTTCGTCGCGGATGGTTTTGGCGGAGGAATCTTCCGTTTCCGCACCGGACAGGATTTCCTCGTTCAGTTCGATTTTGCCGGAAAGGGCGTCCCGGCTCACGGTAGTGCCGACGGGTTTCCCATCGATGAAGATCCGGACGCCGGCCGCTTTCCCTGAGCCGTCGTAAGCGACCGCGATGTGGGCGAGGGCATTGCGTTTCACCGTGCCGGTCGACATCACCTCAAGATTCGCCGTGCCGGTTTTATCGGACTGCAGGCGGAAACTGACCTGGAACTCCTGGTCGTTTTTTGCAACGAGGCTGACGAGATAGCCGGTGCGCTTGTCATCCGGCGTGACGCGGGAGAAAACCGGACCTTCGAGGCCGGCGACATCGCGGGTCGGCTTGACCCACGCGGCCCAGGTCCGGGAGTCGCTGCTGGAATACGGAACCGGTTTGCGAAGATCGAGAAATCCGCCCTGCAAGAGATAGGCTCCGTTGCCGTGCTTGACCGGTTTGTTGGGCTGGACGCGGTTGCGGTTTCCCCGGGTGACGGCGGGCTGTGATTTCCCAATGAGATTCGTGGTCTGGGTTCGCTGAAATTGATCGAGAGGCAGGTGGACGATTGGGGAGGGGAGTTCGGCGAACTCCGGTTTCGCGCGAATCCCGGCGGCCGTTTCCTTCGCCCATTTCTGAAAGGCGGCTGCGTGCTGTTTCGTGTAGCCCTTTTGCTGTTCCGCCAGTTCCGCGGCCCGCTTTTCGAGGGCGGCATGTTCCTCCTTTGTGCCGCCGGTGTAGACTTCCATGTTCGGCTTCGGGGCGAGAGCGCCGTCCTTGCCGTTCTCGGGGATGTTGTTGAAAAAGGCATACAGCTCGTAAAAATCGCGCTGCGTAATCGGATCGTACTTGTGGTCGTGGCAACGGGCGCAGCCTACCGTCAACCCGAGCCAGACAGTGCTGGTCGTCTCGACGCGGTCGGCCACATATTCTACGCGGAATTCCTCGGCGATGATCCCGCCTTCGTCATTGATTCGGTGGTTGCGGTTGAATGCGGTGGCGAGTCGTTGTTCGTCCGTCGGATTCGGGAGGAGATCGCCGGCGATCTGTTCGATGGTGAATTGATCGAAAGCCTTGTTGGAGTTGTAGGCATCGATGACCCAGTCCCGCCACGGCCACTGCGTTTTCTTGATGTCACCCTGGTAGCCGCCGGTGTCGGCATAGCGCGCCGCATCCAGCCACGGCAGTGCCATTCTCTCGCCGTAACGGGGAGAACCCAGCAGCCGGTTGACTACTTTTTCATACGCGTTCTCTGATTTGTCAGCGAGGAAAGCGTCCACTTCCTCCGGCGTAGGCGGCAGGCCGGTGAGATCGAGGGTGACCCGTCGAATCAGCCGCTCGCGAATCGCTTCCGGGGAGGGTTCGAGTTTTTCCCGGGCCAGTCGTGCGGCGATAAAGTGATCGATCCCGTTTTTGGGCCAGGATTTCAGGTTCGCCGGCAGTTCCGGAAGCTCCGGCCGGTCTGGCGCGACGAACGACCAGTGCTGCGAATATTCCGCGCCTTCGTCGATCCACTGTGCGAGCAGCTTTTTCTCGGCCTCCGTCAGCGACAATTTCGATTTCGGCGGCGGCATGATTTCACTGCGATCCGTTTCGTGGATCCGTCGCTTCAATTCCTCCCCGTCGAGACCCCCCGGCTGATCGAGTCGCATGTCTGCCTTGCGTTCCGCGGCGTCCGGTCCATGGCAGAAATAGCAATTCTCCGAAAGGATCGGTCGGATCTGCCGATTGAAATCGATGCGGTCCTCTGCAATGACCG
>JABDJT010000506.1 GCA_013003335.1 Verrucomicrobiales bacterium
CGGCGGGCGAAAGATAGAGGCTGTCGTCGCGGTGCACGTATCGGTCGAAAGGCCACAATTTCATACCGGTGATGCCTTCCGAGACGAGTTCCTCCGCCAAATCACCCGCGGCGTGAATCGACGACCAGTTGTCCTGCAGCGGGCCGGGCTCGCCTTCGTCGCCGTATCCCGGCCAGCCGGGGTGTCCTTCCAAATCGCTACCCTTCGCGCCGTATCCGGGGCCGCCGCATGTGTTGTAAATCCGGACCCGTTCCTGCGACTTTCCGCCGAGCAATTTCCAAACCGGCTCACCGCAGGATTGCCCCAAAACATCCCAAAGCGACACATCGATCGCTGATAGCGCCCGCATTTCCGCCCCCGGCTGACCGAAGGCCGAGCAGCGTTCGTAGAGAAAACGCCAGTGAGCCTCGATGTCCGTCGCCTCCGCGCCGATGAGGCGTTCGGCCATCCAGTCGTGGATCAGCGCTTCGATCGCGTGCGGCGTGTAATACGTCTCCCCGCAACCGATCAGCCCTTCGTCCGTGTGAATTCGAACGAGGATCAAATTCGGCATGATCCCCGAAGGAATCGCAGTTTCGATGGCGGTGATTTTTGGCATATGTTAGTCTCCTGTGGCGTGCAGCAGGCCCCGAATGTATCCGAAGGCGAAGAGCCGGCCAAGCATGGTGTATCCCGGATCCCCGTCGTCTTCGCCGATCAGTTGCGGGACGTGATCCGGCCGGATCGGTCCGTCAAAACCGGCAGCCTTCAGCTCGCGAATTGCGCCGGCCATGTCGGTCGGGCCGTTGTCGTGAAACGTTTCCACGAACGACTCCGGCGTGCCCCGCACGTCGCGGAAATGGACGTAGGCGATATGTTTTCCGAGCCGCCGAATCGCATCCGGAATATCGGCCCCCATCGTCGCGAAACTCCCCTGGCAAAAACAAATCGCATTCGCCGGACTGGGCACCAAGCCGACGAGCCGCTCAAAATTTTCGACCGAATTCATCATGCGGGCTTTGCCCAAAAATTCCGGCAGCGGCGGGTCGTCCGGATGCATCGCCAGCGTCACGCCGGCGGCCTCCGCTACGGGCAAGATTTCGCGCAGGAATGATTCGAGATTTTTCCAAAGCTGATCGGCTCCGATGTTGGCGTCGAGAATTTCGCCTTCGGAAAAATTCAACGAAACCGCGTTTTCCGCTTCTGCGAGGTCGAAAGCCGTGACCTTCGCCCCGCCCCGCTCGGGCGCATCCACCCGCGTTCGGACCCAATCCGTGCCGGCCATGAAATTGTAGCAAAGCACCGGGATGCCGGCCTCGCCCATTTGCTCGACAAGCCGTTTCATCGATGCGAGTTCCGCCCCGTCGTCGTCCGCTCCAATCTTGACTTTCTCGATCGGCAGATAGCCTTCAATCGCCGCCAGTTCCATTCCGTGCTCTTCGATTTTCGATTTTACCGCAAGCGAAGCGGCGGCATCCGGACCCGGGTAGCGGGTCACAATACCTTCGACGCCGCACTGCGCGGCGAGCGTGAGATTTTCTGTCGAGAGCGGCCAGACAACCGAGGCGAGTTTCATGCCGGGATGCTACTGAATTTTGCCCGAATTACGAACCTGAACGAATCAACAGGGTGCATCCATCGAACAAACCCTGTTGGTTCGTTCACTCCGGTTTCGTTCCGTCACCCCGGCATTTTTGAAAGGGGACGGAATGGACAATGGCATTGATCAATTCGTGGAAGCGGTATTCGCCTTCTTCTGTCCGGTGCGCTACTTCGGTCAGAGCCGGTTTATCGTAATACTCGAGACCGCGACCGAGCCCGTATGTCATGAGCTTTTCGATGAGACAGCGAAGGAATGCTTCGCCCTTTTCTTTTGCGAGAATTTTCCGGAGCTCGGCGGGTCCATCGAATGGCTCGCCGGTATACAACTCGCCGGACGAGTTGATCGGTTTTCCGAATTCCTCCTCCCGCCAGCGGCCGATGCCGTCGAAGTTTTCCATGCCGAAACCGATCGGGTCCATTCGCTTGTGACAGCTGTTGCAGAGGGGTTTGGCGCGGTGCAATTCGAGCTGCTGGCGGAGTGTTTTGCCCTTGTTGTCGCCTTTTCCGGAGGCTTCCAGTGGTGGGATCTCGACGTCTTCCGGCGCCGGGGGCGGCGGAGTGCCGAGCAGATTCTCAAGCACGAAATTGCCGCGGTTCACCGCAGAGGTTCGGGTCGGGTTCGACGTAATAGTCAGGATGCTGGCATGGGTCAAAACGCCGCCGCGCTGACGCTGGAGGTCGCCGGTGAGATTGACGCGCTGGAACTTCGAACCTTTGACCCCGCTAATGCCATAATGGTTGGCAAGCTGCTCGTTCACGAAAGTGTAATCGGCATCGAGAAAATCGAGCACCGGGCGGTTTTCTTTCACCACGGAGGCGAAAAACCGTTCGGTCTCCTCGCGCATAGCGCGGCGCAGGGAATCGTTCCAACTGCGATAGGTTTTTGGATCGGGTGAGGCGATTTGAAGGTTGCGAAGCTGGAGCCATTGACCCGCGAAATTCTTCGTGAGAGCCTCCGCTTTTTCGTCGTTCAACATCCGGGTGACCTGCGCGTCGAGGTTTTCGCGGAGCCGGTTTTCGCGGGCCAGCTGAAACAGTTCGTCGTCCGGCATCGAACTCCACAGGAAATAAGAAAGCCGGCTGGCGAGGTCGAATTCGTCGATGTCCTCGACCACGTCTGCCGCGTCAGGCCGATTCCGGATTTCGCCCCGATAAAGAAAATTCGGAGAGACCAGCGAAGCCTGCAGCGCCAGCTTCACGCCTTCCTCGAAGTTTTCTTTTTCCCCCCGCACCTTCTCGTAAATTCCCATCAACCGATCGATTTCGCTGTCTTCGACCGGTCGACGCCAGGCGCGTTCGACGAACCGGGTCACGACCTGGCGGGCGCGTTCCGGCTCCGGCGCGTCTTTGTCGCCCGCAGCGAAGATTGCCTTGTGGGCTTCGGTCGGCGGCGGCAGTTTGCGCTTCAGAGGGCCGGTCACGCGGATTTCCTCGAGATACAGATTCCGGTCCCGTTGCCGGGGATCCTCGGCGCCGGGGTCGTAATGGTCGTTCAGAAAACTGATGTCGATCCACCGGCCGTCGCCTTTTTTCCACTTCGCTTTCAGATCGAAAGCAAGCTCCCCGCGCGGCTTGTCGACCCGGACATCCTTGCGGGGCCCCTTTTCGGTTTGAATCCGCATGATGGGCCATTCGTTTTTTGCGGGCGATCCGCCAGCCCGGACTTCGATCTTGTATTCGCCGTCGGCCGGCACGGAAAATTTCACGCCGAGCGTGCCGTTGCTCGACATCGAGCCGCTGGGACTGGGTCCGCCATTTCGCGGCGTGAACTGCCCACCGCGATAGGACTTGATGACCGGGTGCGGGATTTTCGTGACGATCGCGGCGTCCAGCACGCGTCCGCTGGCCTGCACGTAACGCTCCAGCAGGGTGGGGGACAGACTCAGCACATCGCCGATGTTGTCGAATCCATAACCGGTGTCGTCTTCAGGAAATTCATCCGCCGGCCTCAAATCCATTCCAACGAGGTCGCGCATGGTGTTGTTGTACTCATCACGGTTCAGCCGCCGGATCGTGACGCGACCGGGATCCGGATTTTCCGGATCGAGTTTGAAAACATCTCGCTCGATCCAGGCGATCAGCTTGCGCCGTTCCTCGTCTGTGGGCTGTTTTTTCTCCGCCGGCGGCATGAGGAATCCCTCCACGTTCTTGTAAACGCCTTCCCAGGTTGGGACATCGGAAAAAAGATGTTGAACAGAATCGTAGTCATCGAGCGCGATTTCGCCCTTATCCATGCCGTCGCCGTGGCAGTCGTAGCAATAGGCCATCAGGATCGGTTCGATCTCGGTTTCGTAATGCGACTCCGGCGTGGTGCGGGTGAGAAGAAACAGGCCGGCCCCAATCACGACTGCGGATCCGATCGCAACAGCGGCGAGCGTTCCGGCTTTCACTTTCAATGTTTGTTTCCTTGGCAAAGCGCCTCCAATCAATCCAGATTTCCTGATCAATCAGCCACAGGATCGCGTGATTTTCCATTGCACAAAAGGGCCTGTTCCGTTTTCTTGATATGGTCAGTCGACAACATGAAATCACTCCCAAATTGGTTCGCAGTGGCTCTGGTCGGCAGCTTGTTTTTTGCCGGCTGCCGCAAACCGGAGATTGGTGGGAGTGCTGCGAATGATCCGGAGAACGAGGAAGTCGGGATCAGTTCCGTCGATCCTGAAGCAGCAGAGGCTGAACCAAATTCCGTCCCGGCCGATGAACCGGAGCCTCCGGAACCTGAAACGGCTGCGAAAAGCGGAGAGGAGAATCCCTACCCCGTCGATCGCACGATTCGCGATCCGGGGGGACGGGAGATTGACGTCATCATTTTGGGCCGGACGGAAGAGACTGTTTCGTTCCGGCGGAAATTTGACGACAAGGAATTTGATTTGGCCCTGGAAAAACTGTCAGAAGAAGAT
>JABDJT010000525.1 GCA_013003335.1 Verrucomicrobiales bacterium
TCCTGAAATGGGGCCAGCAGGCATTCGAAACGTTCAACGTCGTGCCGCCGGGAATCGGAATCGTCCACCAGGTGAACCTCGAGTACCTGGCCAAGGGCGTGCTTTCAAAGAATGATGTGTTTTATCCCGACACATTGGTGGGAACGGACTCGCACACGACGATGATCAACGGGCTCGGTGTCGTTGGCTGGGGCGTGGGCGGCGTCGAAGCGGAAGCCGGAATGCTCGGCCAGCCGGTGACCTTTCTCGTGCCGGAAGTGGTAGGAGTGAACCTGACCGGAACCCTCAATGAAGGTGTCACTGCAACGGATTTGACGCTGCGGATCACCGAGATTCTGCGGGAGCACGGCGTGGTCGGAAAGTTCGTGGAATTTCACGGCGAAGGCGCCAAAGCCCTCTCCCTGCCGGACCGTGCGACCATTGCGAACATGGCGCCGGAATACGGTGCGACGATGGGATTTTTCCCGATCGACGATGAAACGATCGACTACCTGCGCGGAACGGGTCGAGACGAGGAGCTTTGCGATACGGTGAAAAACTACTTCGATGCACAGGACATGTTCGGTATTCCCGGCGCTGGCGAATGCGATTACACCGACGTGCTGGAACTGGATCTCGGGACGATCGTCCCGGCGGTTTCCGGCCCGAAACGCCCCCAGGACCGGATCGATGTTCCGGCACTTCGGGAAAAATTCAACAAGCTGTTCACTGAGTCCTCCAGCGACGGCGGCTTCGGCCGGGATGCTGCAACGCGTGAAACACGAATCCCGGTTCACATGCCGACTCCGGCGGGATTTTCCCAGACCGATCTGCTTTCCACCGATGACGGCGACAAGATCGGAACGGAACGAAACGTGGCCGAAATGACGACGAACCGGCCCACGGAGTCCAGCGTGGCCGAAGTGGAAGAAGCTTTCGAAGCGCTCGAGACCGAACTGGGGCACGGATCTGTTGTCATAGCTGCAATCACCAGTTGCACGAATACATCGAACCCGAGCGTGATGCTGGCGGCCGGCCTTTTGGCGAAAAAAGCGAATGAAAAAGGCCTCACCGTACCGGGATACGTGAAAACTTCCCTGGCCCCCGGTTCACGGGTGGTGACCGATTACCTCCGGGCCACGAATTTGCAAAAGGAATTGGACCTGCTCGGATTCCAGACAGTCGGATACGGATGCACCACCTGCATCGGGAATTCCGGCCCGCTCAACCCCGCGATCGAAGCGGCCATTGCTGAAGGTGACCTCGTATGCGCCTCGGTTCTGTCCGGAAACCGGAATTTCGAAGCCCGCGTTCACCAAAACGTGCGCGCGAATTTCCTGATGAGTCCGCCGCTCGTCGTGGCCTACGCGCTCGCCGGAAGAGTGGATTTGGATCTGACCAACGAACCGCTCGGAAACGACACCGACGGCAACCCGGTTTTCCTCGCCGACGTCTGGCCGAGCCAGGATGAAATTCGCGCGGAGCTTTCTTCCGCCCTGAAACCGGAAGTATTCCGGAAACTCTACTCGAATTTCGACGACCAAAATCCGCAGTGGAACGAAATTTCCAGTTCGACCGGCGAGGTTTACGATTGGAATGCGGAATCCACCTATATCCAGGAGCCACCGTTCTTCGATCATTTCTCGATGGACCCCAATGATATCGTCGAAATTAAAAGTGCCCGGCCCCTCGGCGTGTTCGGCGATTCCGTCACGACGGATCACATTTCCCCGGCCGGAGCGATCAAGGAGGATTCTCCTGCCGGTCGCTACTTGATCGAAAATGGCGTCGAAAAAGCCCAATTCAACAGCTACGGCAGCCGTCGTGGAAACGATCGCGTCATGACTCGTGGCACCTTTGCCAATGTCCGAATCAAGAACCTGATGGTGCCCGGAAGCGAAGGCGGAGTCACAAAATACTACGGCGAAGGCGGAGAAGGAGAAGTCATGGACATTTTCGATGCCGCACAGAAATATCACGAAACCGGAACCCCGCTGATCTGCGTGGGCGGCCACGACTACGGCATGGGCAGTTCCCGGGACTGGGCCGCGAAAGGCACAAACCTGCTGGGTGTGAATGCCGTGGTCACGAAAAGTTTCGAGCGGATTCACCGGTCCAACCTCATCGGTATGGGTGTCCTGCCCCTCAATTTCAAAAACGCCGCCGATTACGATCGCCTGGCCCTCGACGGATCCGAGACCTTCGACATCATCGGAATCGACAACAGCCTCAAGCCGATGGGTGACGCCAAACTGATCGTCACCCGGGCCGATGGATCGACCGATGAAGCGGATTTGGTTGTCCGTCTCGATACGCCGGTCGAAATCGATTACTACCGTGCCGGCGGAATTCTCCCCTACGTGCTGGCGCAAATCATTTCGGCAAATTCGTGAGCCGGATTAACGAGCGTGACCTCGACTGGGCTCTCACCAGCCCGTCGTTGATCACGCACGAACTGGCCCTGCCCGATCAGGAATTTCCGGGCATGGAAGAGACTCAGCTCCGCGATTTTTTAGAGCGTCGGGAGAAAAAATCCCACCGCGTCGGTCGATATTTTGAAGACCTGATCGAATTCTGGCTGACAGAGATTCAGGATGTCGAATTGATCGCCCGTGGGCACCAGATTTTCGATGCGAACGAGAAAACACGAACCATTGGCGAACTTGATTTCGTTTGGCGGGATGATTGCGGGACGCTGATCCATCTGGAAACCGCAGTGAAATTCTATCTGCACGACCCGGGTGAAAATCACACCGGAAGCCAATTTGTCGGGCCGAACGCCAGAGACACCTTTGAGCGGAAAATCGCGCGTTTGCTCGATCATCAGCTTCCCTTGTCAGCAAGGAATTACAGCGAGCCGGTCATTCCCCGTGCTCTCGTTCGCGGTCGGATTTTTTATCACCCCGACTCCTCCGCTCCGGAGACACTGCCCGATTTTTTGAACCCGGATCACCTGCGCGGCGAATGGCTCCACCAAGGCGAAATCGACCGGCTGGATCACTCCGATCGCGAATTTCACATTCTCGAAAAACCTCATTGGTTCACCGCTCCGCAGGAACCCGGGATGTCCCTTCCTGACTTCAAAAAACGCATCGAAGCCGCCCAACATCCGGTTCTGTCGGTTTCACGAACCAACAGGGTTGGTTCACCAAACGAACTCTGTTCATTCGTTTTTATCGTACCGGATCGATGGCCCGACCTGTGCGATTGAAACGCCCGCCCGGGACGTGTAAAAGTGCGGACATGATTCGATTTTTCCTCCCGATTTTTCTCGGTCTCAGCCTCACGACGTTTGCCCAGCGGAACGCTCCACCCATTCCGGATTTCACCGCGGGCGACAAGCTGGATCGAAACGCGCCGCATGACTGGAATCTCGGCCCGACCGGAGCCCGGGGCTGGGTCTATGCGCATCGGGGCGAATCGACAGCCAGTCGCCAGATTCTGATCACGGATGTGGCAGGCGATTCGCCGGCGAGCGGGGTTTTGGAAAAGGACGACGTGATTCTCGGACTGGACGGCCAGAATTTTGACTCGGACGCCCGGATTGCCTTCGCAAAAAAAATCACGGAAGCTGAAGCAGGCGACGGAAAAATTAAAGTGATCCGCTGGCGTGCCGGGAAGACCGAGCCTGCAGAAATTCAGATCGCCGTGCTGGGAAAATATTCTCCAACCGCTCCCTACGACTGCGACAAATCGAAGCGGATTTTTGAAAATGGCTGCGAGTCGATCGCGCGGAATATCCGCAAACCGGACGGAAAGCGGCGTCACCCGATCGTCCGTGCGCTGAATGCCATGTCCCTGCTTGCCAGCGGCGAGGAAAAATATCTCCCGCTCGTGAAACAGGAAATCGAGTGGGCCAAAACGTGGGAGATCAGCGAGGGTGATTTGCACTGCTGGCCTGCGGGTTGGGTGAACCTGTTTCTCGCCGAATACCTGCTGAAAACCGGCGACAAATCGGTTTTGCCCGCAATGAAAAAACTGAGTTACGAAATCGCAAACGGCCAGAGCAACGTCGGGACGTGGGGTCACCGTTTTGCCTACGAGCACAATGGAATCTTGCGTGGATACGGTGCGATGAATCAGGTCGGACTGAGCCTGACGGCGTCGCTGATCATTGCCCGGGAAGCCGGAATCGACGATCCGGAGGTGGACGACGCGATTGCGAAGAGCCGAACGTTCTTGGAATTTTACGCGGGCCGCGGAGCGATCCCATACGGCGATCACCATCCGTGGCTGCAGATGCACGACGACAACGGGAAAGCCTCCGCCGCTGCCGTGATGTTCGATTTTCTCGGCGAAAAAGAGCCGACCGAATTCTTCTCGAAAATGGGGACAGCGAGCTACGGAATCGAACGCGAGACGGGTCACACCGGGAATTTTTTCAACATGCTGTGGGCGTTGCCCGGCGTTTCGCGAAGCGGTCCGGAAGCAACCGGCGCCTGGGTTCGCGAATCAGCCTGGCTGCTCGATTTGGCCCGCACGCACGACGGCGGTTTCGACTTCCTCGGAAAACCGGCCGCGACGGGAGGCGAGCATTCGTATCGGAACTGGGACTGTGCCGGAGTGTATTTGTTGGGATATTCTCTTGGGCGAAAAGAAACCCGTTTTACCGGCAAAAAAGAAAGCGTCGCGGAATCGCTTTCGCGCGCGGAGGTGGAGGAAATCATCGAAACCGGCCGTGGCTGGATGCCGGCCACGAAAGCCGAATCCTACGATCAACGAAGCGTCGATGAGCTGCTCGAAAATCTTGCGAGCTGGTCGCCGGTCGTCCGCGAACGGGCGGCAATCGCGCTGGCGAAAAAAGACGATCCGAAAATCGTACCTGCGCTTCTGGAAATGGCCGCCTCGCCTGACAAAGACACCATTTTCGGAGCTTGTGCGGGTTTCGAACAACTCAAAGGAAAAGGTGCAGAGGGCGTTGGGGCGATGCAAAAACTTCTCGCACACGATGATTTCTGGGTGAAAGCCCAGGCGGCCGAAGCGCTTGCAGGCATCGGCGAGCCGGCCCGGGTGGCTGTTCCGGATTTGTTGAAACTCGTCGCCGCTCCGCCTGATCCGGCGGACAAGCGCGACTATCTCCAGCGCTACCTGGCATTCGCGCTCTTCAATCAGCGTGGCGGCCTGCTCGGGCGATCGATCGAAAATGTCGATCGGGATTTGCTTCGGGAAGCGGCGGTCGCCGTTCTGAAGAATGAAGACGGCCGGGCGCGCGGAGCCCTGTCCTCGGTTTACAGCCAACTTTCCGCCGATGAAATCAAGCCGCTGTTGCCTGCCATTCTTGACGCGGTCGAAAACCAGAGCCCGAGTGGCGTGATGTTCTCCGACGGAATCCGACTCGCGGGATTGAATGTGCTGGCCGATCACCGGATCGCCGAAGGTGTGCCACTGTGCGTGGACCTGATTGAGTTGGATCGCTGGGGATCAGAGCGCCGACTGACCGGCTGCCTGAACGCGCTCAAGAAATACGGAGCCGAAGCGAAATCGGAGTTGCCGAAAATCCGCGCGTTCGCAAAGGAAATGTACGAGCACGAAAAATTCGACATTTCCAAACCGGAGTCCCGTCGCCACAACGAAAAAATGGCGAAGCACTATGAAACGCTTCTAGAAATTATCGAAGACATCAAGAGCGCCTGACGCTTAATGCACCCGTTGCCCCGGCACAGCGCCGTCGTCGGGTGAAAGAAGAAACACTTCTTTGCCGCCGGGGCCGGAGGCGATGATCATTCCTTCGCTGGTGCCAAATTTCATTTTCCGCGGCGCGAGATTGGCGACCATTACGACAAGTTTTCCGACGAGATTTCCCGGCTCGTAAGCCGATTTGATTCCTGCAAAAACCGTCCGCGTTACGTCACCGCCGAGGCTAAGCTTCAGCTGGATCAGCTTCCGCGCGTCGGGCACTTCGTTCGCTTCGATCACGCGGGCAACCCGGAGATCGACATTCATAAAATCGTCAAAGGTGATTTCGTCGGCAATCGGCTCGGCTTTGAGCGCCTCGTCGCTATCATTAAATTCGCCGCCTCCAGCGGCCGGGGTGGATTCCACAACGACCGATTCATCGATCATCGCCTGAATTTTCGCGGGATCGACGCGCTGCATCATGTGCTTGAATTTGTTCACTGGCGTTCCGGTCAGGGGCGTTTTCGACTGATCCCAACTCGTGATCGGATCGTTCAAAAGCTCACCCGCTTTCGCCGCGAGATCGGGCAAAACCGGCGCGAGATAAATCGTCAGCTGGCGGAACAAATTCAGGCCCACGGTGCAGACGTCCTGGATTTCCTTTTCCTTGCCGCCCTCTTTTTTCAGCTCCCACGGCGCGTTTGATTCGATGAACGGGTTGGCTTTGTCAGCCAGCTCAAGAATCCGGCGCATGGCTTTGGAAAAATCGCCTCCCTCGTAATAATCGGCGATTTCCTCACCCGCGGCGGCAAATTCTTCAAACAACCCACCGTCGTCCGGATAGTCAGCGGAAAGCCCAACGTCCTTGATGAATTTGGCGCAGCGGCTCGCGATGTTGACGGTTTTTCCAACCAGATCGCTGTTGATCCGCGCTTCGAATTCTTCGATATTCAAATCGAGATCCTCGATTCGGGAATTCAACTTCGTCGCAAAATAATATCGCAGGTAATTCGGATCGAGGTGCTCGAGATACTTCGAGGCGTTGATAAACGTGCCCCGTGACT
This sequence comes from Verrucomicrobiales bacterium, assembly GCA_013003335.1. Lineage (GTDB taxonomy): Bacteria > Verrucomicrobiota > Verrucomicrobiia > Verrucomicrobiales > DEV007 > JABDJT01. The sequence continues at coordinate 6,660 of JABDJT010000525.1, forward strand.
TCGACATTTTTTCGCCATCTACGCCGAGAAATCCGTGGATGTGGACCTTCGTCGGCAGGCTGAACCCGGCCGTTTTCAGCATCGCAGGCCAGAATAGCGTGTGGAAATACTGGATGTCTTTTCCAATGAAGTGATGGATTTCGACATCGTCAGAATTCCACCAGTCCTCCAGTTTCTCTCCGTTTTTGTCGCACCACTGCTGGGTTGAGGCGATATAGCCTATCGGCGCGTCGAACCAGACATACGAGTTATTCCCCGGTGCATCCGGA
>JABDJT010000550.1 GCA_013003335.1 Verrucomicrobiales bacterium
GCACCGCGCAAATACTACGAGCCGTTTCTGCCCTACGAAAAAAATGAACTGCCTCCGAAAATTCCCGGCGACTGGGATGACATTCCGAAAGCTGGCATCAACTACAAGACCAGCCTCAACATGAAGATGGATATCCGCCGGCAGAAAAAAGCCGTCGGGGGTTATTATGCCAGTGTCGCCTACATGGATGCCCAGGTGGGCGTGGTCATGGACGCCTTGAAAAAAGCCGGGCTGGAGGACAATACGATCGTCATTTTCACCAGCGACCACGGGTATCACCTCGGCGAGCACGATTTCTGGGCCAAGGTCAGCCTGCGCGATGAATCCGCCGGCGTGCCACTCATCATTTCTGTCCCCGGCAAAAAGCCCGCGGTTTGCGATTCCTTCGTCGAATTGCTCGACCTCTGGCCGACCACCGCGAAACTCTGTGGCCTGCCCGTTCCCGATCGCATCCAGGGCCTCGATATTTCCAAAACCCTCGATGATCCGGACCATGAAGTCCGCGATACCGCATTCTGCGTCGCCCCTGCCCGGAAAGGCTTTCTCTTGCGCGACGAGAACTGGGCGTATCTCCAGTATGGAGAAGACGCCAAGGGCGGCATCGAGCTGTTCGACACGAACAAGGACCCGAAGCAATATTCGAACCTGGTGGAACACCCCGGCCATGCTGCCATCGTTGCGGAATTCAAGGAACGGCTCGCGGAGAAATTGAAAGAGGTGCGGGACAACGATCTCGATTTGCCTGCGGCGAAAGGGAAAAAGAAAAAGGGCTGATCGAAACAACAGGGTTACTTCAGTGAACCGACCCGATCGGTTCGAATTCAAAGCTCCCCGAACTCCGGCGCATAGCGAATCAATCCAGCAACGCCTTCCAGCCCGTCGGGCCGGAGCTCCAACACCCGGAATGCGGGGCCGGCTCCGTATTCATTCTGCAAACCGCGCTCGTCCGCCCTTTCGAATCCAAACCGGCTGTAATATTCCGGCTCGCCCAGCACGACCACGAATCCGATGCCGTGTTCCCGCAGGATCGGCAGCGATGCCCGGACCAGCTGCGTTCCGATCCCGCTCTTCTGAAAACCCGGCAGAACGGACAGCGGAGCCAATCCCGCGCCTGAGTCGTGGCCGGAAAGCGGCGAATATGCAATGTGGCCAACGATTTCTCCGGAATCCGTTTTCGCGACGAGGCTTAGAATGAGGTGATCGTTTTCGCGCAGTTTCCGCACCAGGCTCGCTTCGCCATCCCCGCCAAAAGCCTCGCGATTCACGCGGTCGATCCCGTCGAAATCGGCTTCCGTTTCCTCCAGGATCGTCATTCTTTTTTGGCCAGTTCCTTGGCGCGTTTCACGGCTTCGAAGGCGTTGATCAGCCCGTGTCCGGTCTGGAAATCGAATCCTTCCTCCGCGATATCGGTCGCCGTTTCGATGATGATCTCGCGGGTCTCCCACGGCTTCAATTCCGGGTTGGCCGAGAGCATCAGCGCGATCGTTCCGCAAAACATCGGCCCGGCAAACGAGTTCCCATTCGCTCCGGCTTTCGGTTTGCCGCCGTTCGGCGGGAGCAGCGGAACCTGGAAATTGAAGGCGCAGACTTCCGGTTTCTCAACCTCGCCGTCGTTGTAATGATCCGTCTTCCACTCGACCGGTCCCTGGCTGGAAAACGGCGTCCGACTCAAATCACGCTGCACGCCGGCCGCGGCGAACACGGCATGCGGGATATCTTCCGGCACGCGCATTTGGAGCGGGATCGGCTGCGTCTGTGCAAAGTTGCCCGCCCCGGATACAAAGTGCACGCCGCAAAACGCACCGTGCTCCAGCATTTTGCGCCAGTGGGACCGGTAGTCGGCGAGGTTCGGCCGGGAAAAACTCATGCTGTAGGTATCGGCCCCGTGTTCGACGGCCCATTGGACAGCCGACTCGATTTTTTGCATCGCGACGACACCTGCCCAGTTGGAATCCGGCGCGATACCGGGCTGCACCGGCCGGTTTTCGCCCGCGCGCCCGCAAATGATCCCGACGCACTGATGCCCGTGCAAAATTCCCGCGTTCACCCGGCCCTTCGGCAGCGGCATGCGGGTCAGGTCCCAGGTGTTCCGGGAAAAATCGAACCCGTTCACATCGTCGACCAGTCCGTTCCCGTCATTGTCTTCGCCGTCCCGCGGATCGTCCGGGTTGTGAAAAACCGTGCCGATGATCCACGGCGAAAAAATGAAATTGCCATCATGTACGACGTTCAGCGTGCCTTTCCCGGTGATCCCGAGTTCCTTCCATACGCGATCCACTTTCAGCTTTTCGATATACCAAAGCGGCTCCGTCGCCTCCTGATCAAAGGCCTCCGCCTCGGTCTTTGCGGGCGGCCGGGATTGCAGGTTCGGCTGACCCGCGAATCTCCGTGCCGGGCCGGCAAAAAAGATCTTCCGCACGCCCGGAACCGATTTCAGCCCGTCGATTCCCGCCTTTTTCGTCACGCAGGAAAAGCCGTTTACAATCCAGTGAAACTCGACATTGGAGACCGCTTCGAGCTTCTCCAGTTCCGCCCTGGCCGCTTTTTGCGCCTCTTCGCTGGCGGATTTTAGCGCTGCGATCGATTGCTCCCGCAATTTCGTCCGGCCGATCGAATCAACTTCTTTCGCCCGCCGGAGAAACGCTTCGCCGTCGCCGAGCAGTTGTTGCTCAAACCAAACCGTGACCCGGAACTGCGGACCGTCCGCGATCTTTTCCAGTCTCGGATCGACCCAGATGCCTTCGCCCGCAAGCGGCTCGGTTTTGAATTGGCTGAATGCCGAACTGGCGAGCAGGACCGGTAGGGCGAAGAGTGCCGCGGAGAGTTTCATGGGGCTATCCAATCAGAAATCCGATCGAAATCGGAGCGCAATCGGCCCGCAGGTTCGCATCCCTCGAAAATCGGTTTTTACCTGCCGCGAAAACCTTTTACGCTGCAGCATGAACTTTCGCTTCCTGCTCGTTGCTCTCGCAATCCCGATCACCGGCTTCGCCGAAAACTCGAAACCGAAAAACGTATTGCTGATTTGCGTGGACGATCTGCGGCCGGAACTGAACTGCTACGGAGTCGAATACATTCACTCGCCCAACATCGATGCTCTCGCCGCACGCGGCCGGATTTTTACGCGCCATTATGTGCAGGCACCGACCTGCGGGGCCTCCCGCTACACGCTCCTGACCGGAACCTACGGTCCGTCCAGCAACGGATCCCTGTTTTCGCGGGCAAAAAAGGAGCGTCCAAATCCGAGCCTGCCGGCTTTCCTCCGAAAACAGGGATTTACGACCGTTTCCGTCGGAAAAGTCTCGCATCACCCCGGCGGTCGGGGTGGCCCGGACTGGAATGACGACGCGATTCCCGAGATGCCTGATTCGTGGGACCGCCACCTGCTGCCTGCGGGGGAATGGAAACATCCACGCGGTTGGATGCACGGGCTCGCCAACGGCGAAATCCGCAAGAATGCGAAGGACATGGACGTGTTCCAGGCATTGGAGGGACCGGACACGATTTATCCCGATGGGCCGTCAACGGATGTCGCGCTGGAGCAACTCCATGAACTGGCGAAATCCGAAGAGCCTTTTTTCCTCGCGTTCGGAATCCTGCGTCCGCACTTGCCGTTCGGCGCGCCGAAAAAGTATCTCGATTTGTATTACGACGCAGAATTGCCGCCGATTCCCCATCCTGAAAAGCCAGAGGGGAAAACGACCTGGCACGGCTCCGGGGAATTCATGAAATACAATCGCTGGGGCCGAAATCCCAACGAGGACGGGGATTTTGCGACGGACGTGAGGAAGCATTACGCCGCCTGCGTGACCTACGCCGATGCCCAGGTCGGCCGCATGCTGGACCGGCTGAAATCGCTCGGACTGCAGGATGAAACCCTCGTCATCCTGTGGGGCGACCACGGCTGGCATCTCGGCGAACACGCGATCTGGGGCAAGCACGCTCTGTTCGAGGAATCGCTCCGGTCGCCATTGATCATTGCGCCGCCAACCATCGAGAAACCGGGCGAAAAATCCGATTCCATCGTCGAAACGCTTGACGTCTACCCGACCATTTGTGATTTGCTCGAGATGGACAAACCGAATTTTCTCGACGGCACATCGCTGGTTCCGATCCTCGAAAATCCCACCGCGCCGGGTCATCCCGCCGTTTCCTACAAAGGGAACGCCGCCACGATCCGGACCGATTCCCATCGACTCATTTCCCACAAGAACGGCGAATTCCTGGCGTTGTACGATCACACCAGCGAGGCTGGCGAAACAGAGAATGTCGCCGAATCGAAGCCGGAACTGGCAAAGAAACTGCTCGCTGAATTGCAGGCGCGATTGGGAAAAAAGTAACCGGAATGATCCAACAGGGTTGGTTCGGCGAACAGCCCCTGTTGGTTCGAAGTGACGAATTTTTTATGACTCGCGCCGGTGGAGAAAAATCCTGTTAATTCGGCAAAACCTGTCCAAATTCAGCCTCGTCATGTCGTCCGATTTTCCCGCCCGCCACATCGGTCCTTCTTCCTCCGACGCCGCCGAAATGGTTGCCGACATCGGCTTCGACTCGGTCGATGCGCTGATCGACAAAGTCGTGCCGCAACCGATTCGGTCATCGGACGATCTCGATCTTCCGGCCGCACTTTCTGAAAGCGAAGCCCTTGCCGAGCTCGAAGCCATCATGGCGAAAAACGAGGTGCGCCAGTCGTTCATCGGGCAGGGGTACTACGACACGATTGTCCCGGCGGTGATTCAGCGGAACGTTCTCGAAAATCCCGGCTGGTACACAGCCTACACGCCATACCAGGCCGAAATCGCGCAGGGTAGGCTCGAAGCGCTGCTGAATTTTCAGACGATGGTCTGCGACCTCACCGCCATGCCGGTTGCGAATGCTTCGCTGCTCGATGAAGGAACGGCAGCCGCCGAAGCGATGGCGATGTGCGCCGCTTCGCGTTCAAAAGGAACGACGTTTTTCGTGAGCGATCGCTGTCACCCGCAAACGATCGAGATTCTCAAAACCCGTGCCGAGCCGGTCGGGATCGAGTTGGAAATCGGCGACGAGTTCAGCTTCGATTTCGCGGCAAAAGGCGATGAATTCATCGGCGTGCTGTTGCAATATCCCGCGACTGACGGCGCGGTGGAAGACTACGCCGATATTGTCGAACGCGCCCATGAAGCCGCCGGACAAGCCGTCGTCGCGACCGATTTACTCGCGTGCTGTCTTCTCAAACCGCCCGGCGAATGGGGCGCCGATATCGTCGTTGGCAGCGCCCAACGATTCGGCGTTCCGCTCGGATTCGGCGGTCCGCACGCCGCGTTCATGAGTTGCACCGACAAGCACAAGCGTCGCTTGCCCGGGCGCCTGGTCGGAGTTTCCAAAGATGCCAATGGGCGGCCTGCTTTGCGCCTCAGCCTGCAAACTCGCGAGCAACACATCCGCCGCGAGAAAGCGACGTCGAACATCTGCACCGC
>JABDJT010000591.1 GCA_013003335.1 Verrucomicrobiales bacterium
GTTTCGTCGCGTCTGATCTCGCACAAAAAGACAGCGACCAGCCAACGAGCGTTCAAGTGGAAAAGCTTTTTTCCAATCTTGAGGAGGGTTTCACCGACACTGCTGACGGTCTTCAAATTAAGCCCGATGCAAAAAAGGAACTCCTCCCGTTTCTCGATTCTTACGATTTATACGGCGAACAACTCGATCACGTTTCCGAAGTTCTGGCGGAGTATGCGAGCAAAATTGATGAGCGTGACGACCTCCACAAAAATCTGAAACGCGTCCTCAGCTCAAAAGGTGCAGTTATTCTGATCGTTCGCGAAACGGAGATGCCGGGCAGCAAAGATGCAGGCTACGCCTTCAAGCAGGTGATTGGCGAGCTTCTCGAATCGGACAAAAACGGAAAACTGCGGGTCAAGAAGGAGAAGGAATCGGACCTGAGCAGCAACATGAAAGAGGCGCTGAAAACGCTCCGTGAAGCTGCCCGGAAAGGCCGTGAGTTCGATAAGTTGACCGAGGCAATCGCCGATGAGGAGTTGAAAGAAATCTATCAGTCGCCCACCGGAAAGATGATCGTGGTGCAAATGATCCAGGACGAAATGAGGAGCCTTAACTTCGATGGCCTTGCCTTGTGGATCGACGAACATTTTGAAAAAGGCGCCGAAGGGAAACTCCAGCCGAAGGCCGAAACGACCAGGCTGCTCGCTCGAATCGTGAAGCGTGCCGAAGAAATCGCCGCGAATTTGAAATCCGACTTTTGATGAATCCGCTGATCGATCAACCGCTCGCGGAGCATTGGGCTAACGAGAAAATCGAACCGCTCCCGCTCTGTGACGACGCGACTTTTCTCCGCCGCGTGACGCTCGATTTGGCCGGGCGAATTCCGTCCCGCGAGGAGATGGCAGCGTTTCAGAAAAGCCCGAATCGCGCCGAGAAAATCGACGAACTGCTCGCGACTGGTGCGTTTTCAGAACACATGGCCGATCTCTGGACGGCGACGCTGAACGGCTACTCGAATGCGTTTGATTCCGATCGCGAGGCGCTTCGTCTTTGGCTGGTTGATCAATTTCAGGCCAAGAAAAAATACAACGAAATCGTGACGTCCCTGATTTCGGCGACCGGAAATTCGACTCAAAACGGTGCGGTGAATTTTCTGGTTCGCTACCCCGACGAAGCTGGAGTCCGCGTTTCACGGCTGTTTCTCGGCGTCCGACTCGATTGCGCGAGATGCCACGACCATCCCTTTGACCGTTGGACCGAAGATGATTTTGCGAACTTTTCGAAATTCTTCGGCTCGATGGAACGCCAGCGCGCGGGTCAGTCTGCTGTCAAAATCTCCCATCGTTTGAACAACAGCGCAGCCCCGACATTCCTTACAGGCGCGAAGCCTCAAACGCGAATGTGGCGTGACGAGCTCGCGCTTTTCATCGAACACACGAACGCCTTCGCGAAAAATTTTGCGAACCGGATCTGGTATCAACTGGTCGGGCGCGGCATCGTTCAAGCCCCGGATGATTTCAATGCTGAAAACCCGCCCTCCGTGCCCGCGTTGCTCGATTCGCTCGCAAATTTCGGGAAGGAAGCAGGCTGGGATTTTCAGAAAATGATTCGTGAAATCTGTAATTCCGATGCCTATCAACGATCCAGTCTTACGAACGAAAAACCCGATTCGCAGCGCGCTCAAACATTCGCCGTTCGCCCGCTGAAGCCGCTCACACCCGAGCAATGGTTCGCTTCCGTTGAACAGATTCTGGATCGCAAATTGCCTTTAACACGCCGCGAATTTCTCCAGCAGAATTTTGGAAACCAGGTCGATGAGGATTTCGCGGAGACGTGGAATTACCGGGAAACCGTTCAGCATTTGATGCGTCGCCTCGTCCTCGATACTTCCGTGCCTGCAAAGAATTTGGAAGACGCCTATGCCCTGATTTTGAATCGGGAAATGACGCCCGAAGATCGGAAAATTTGCAACGGCCACGCTGTCCCCAACGTCGCCTTCGCCCTGATGAATTCGAGTGAATTTTTCTTCAACCACTAAACAACGAAATCCTAAAAAATTGCGCAATCGCGCAATCATACCCTTACGTATCAAAATTCGGACGCACTTCGTTCGCCCCATTTTTGCGACTCAGGAGGGTAAGTTCGTCAAACCAACCCTGTTGCTTCGAAAAATTGCCATGAACACAAAAACAAGACGCCAATTCATCGGAGGCACCGCATCCGGATTTCTGGGATTTGCTGCGAGCCATTCCGGAAGCCGTTCCGTCTTTGCAGCCGAAAAACTGCCTGCAAAAAAACTGCTCGTGATCTGGGCGGAAGGCGGCCCGAGTCAGTTCGAGACGTTCGATCCCAAGCCGGGACAATCGACCGGTGGTGGGGTAAAATCGATCTCGACGGCGGCGCGGGGCCTCGAAATTTCGGAGAAACTTCCGCTTGTAGCGAAGCAAATGGACAAGCTCTCGGTGGTCCGAAACCTGACTTCGCCGGAGGGTGATCATGCCCGGGCGCAATATTATTTGCACACGGGCTACACGTTCGTCGAAGCGTTTCCAAGACCGGCGATGGGATCGGTGATGTCGCATCAAGCCGGAAAAAATGACCTGCCGAATTACGTCAGCATTGGCGCAGGACAAGGATTTGGGCCTGCGTTTCTCGGATTGGAAAACGGCCCTTTCACAATCGAAAACCCGGCCGAGGCACGACGTCTTTTGCAAACGCTCGAGTCACGTCACGAACGAATTCAGCTGACGCGAAATTTAAGCGAACAATTCAGCCGGACTCATCAAGCGGCGGCTGATGCCGGGGCACGACTTTCCGTGTTGTCTCAAATCGAAAGGCTCATCGAAACGGGTTTTTCAAAAACGCTCGACGTCGAATCTGATCCCGCCCGGAAACGATATGGCGACGATGACTTTGCAAACCGTGCCCTTTTGGCGAAGCGCCTTCTTCAAGCGGGCGTGCCGTTCGTTGAACTCACCCACGGCGGCTGGGATACTCACACGCAAAACGATCGCAACACGAACCGGCTGTGTTCCCAGCTCGACCGCCCTTTCGCTGCGCTGATGGAAGATCTGAGCGTGAGCGGATTGCTGGATGAAACGGTGGTTGTGTGGCTGGGAGAATTTGGCCGCACTCCGCAGATCAATGGCAACGCAGGGCGCGATCATTTCCCAACCGTCGTCCCGGTCGTCATTGGTGGAGGTGGAATACCAGGAGGTCAAATCGTGGGCACAACCAACAAGGACGGGACTGCCATTTCCGGGGATTCCTATTCCGTGCCGGATTTATTCGCGACCATTTTCAATCGAATCGGTCTTCCGGCTGGGCACGAGTTCGAGACGCAATTTGGCAGCATGACAACAGCGACGGATTCCGGGAAATTGATTACCGAGTTGATCTAACCATCGGGAATCAGAGTCGCCATGGCGGTTTTCAATTGAGGTGTTGATTCCTCTCCGTCTGAAGTTCAGGGTCGAATTTCGATTCTGATGAAACTTATTGGACTCACTTTCCTCCTTTTTCTGACCGCTCTCGGCAACACAGCCGAAAAGCCGCGGGTGTGGATCATCTCCGACATGAGCGACAGCCGGCTTCCGGGCAATAATCACCGGAGCACGATCAACGATCCCGATGACATTTCGGCGATGGCTGGGTATCTCCTGATGGCGAATGAATTCGACACGCGCGGGATCACCGTGACCAGCACAAACCGGCCCGATCATCGGACGACGCCGGATCAGGCGGCCTGGGCGAATTCGTTTTTTGGAAAAGCCTACCGCACTGATGTCGCAAATCTGAACAAGCATCTCGGCGGGTATCCGGAGTCGATTCAGTTCTTCGAATCGAGCATCAAGAAGACGGCGGAGAAATTTCGTCCCCATGCCAGCTATGCAAAGTTGGACCGTTTTCCGAGCGTCGCGGCGTTGCTGAAAGAAGCGAAAAGCTCTGACCAAATGCTGAACATTTTGTGCTGGGGATCGCTGAGCGAGCCAGCGATTTTTGTGAAGCACTGCCTCGATTCGGATCAGGAAGACGTGTTGAAAAAAGTGCAGTTCATCGCTCACTGGACCAGTTCGAGTTTTCACATGGGTACCAAAGCAAACTCCGAAACTGTGCCAAACTGCGCCGAAGACGCGGAGGCGTGCGGGTTTCTAAAGAAGGCCGCGCACGCGGGAACGATCCGCTATTTCGAATGCGGCGCGATCGGGCAATTTGGAATCGTCGAAGGCGGGCCGAAGGGTGACGCTTATTTCAATCAGTTCAAACGCAGCCGAATCGGGAAAATTTTCGCTGAAGGAAAATACGTTCGCGGAAAGGTCGATCACTCGGATTCAGCGACGTATTGGGTGTTGCTTGGGAAATGGGACGTCGGGTTGGATGATTTGTCGCCGGATGGCGGAAATCCTCCTGACACGGAGAAGGCGAATGAAGCCGCTTTTAAAAAGGCGTCGAAGAAAATTCACGATGAGTTGCTACGCCGGGCGAAGCTGGCGGCGACGCGCTAGTCACTTATCAACCGCCTTCAAAATCTGAAGATCGTGAATCGACCAGTAGAGCCGGTCCTTTCCGGTCTGCGTAATCTTCACAAACTTCGCTTCGCGCTCGGGAAACTCGATCATGATTTTCGGGGACTTCTCTTCCTTCTTTTTCAAGGGCTTGCTCCAGGTTTTTCCGTCGGTGGAAAATTCAATTTCGCAGCCTCGCGGATAATCGTTTTTTGAACCGGCGGCGTCCAGGATGACGCCAGCGATTTTTGTGGGCTCCGGAAGTTCAACCTGAAACCAGTCCCCGGGCTTCATACTCCCGCCAGTGGTGTAGCGACTGCCGAGGTTGCCATCAATCGCGCGGCCCACTTCTTTTTGGTTCCGGCTGGCGCTCAGCTTCCACTTGCTCCGATCCGGAATCACCTGCGGGACGCTGGCGAGCAGCTCGGCCTCGGTCCACGGCGTTTTGCGATCTGCGGTTTCTTCGCGAATGCGTTTTACATCGGCCTCGGTGACAAATCCCAGCTGATTGCCGAAACTGTTCTTCACGTAGGAAAGAACCGCCGCCACCCAACGATCGCCATTACTGGCCATGGCTATCATTTCCCCGGGATACGTTTTACCTTTGACCGGGCCGGTCAGGCCGTGAAGAACGACTTTCGGCGCGAGATCAAGATGCCCACTGAGGATCTGGGAATTCACAAACGTCGGCGCGAGCCGCAGGTCGTCGCCGCCCGGAATCGGAGTGCCTTTTCCGTCCGCACCATGGCACGCAAAACAAAGCGCGGCGTAGATATCTTTGCCTTCTTTGTAAAGCGAAAGCTGTTCGCCGCTCAGTTTCGGAATCGCTTTGCCACCGCCGGAAATGAGCTGTTTCCCGATTTCCTGAATGCCGCGGCTTTCGTTTTCACTGACTGTTTCCATCGCCGTTTCCTGAAACTCCGGAAAATTCAGCAACTTCGCGGTCATGAGCGATTGAATCGCAACGTTCGGATCTTTGTCTTTCGCGAGGGCGAGAATGTCGGCCTTCACCGATTCATCGCCAGCTTTGAATAGCGTCTCGCTCGCGCGAATCGCGGCCCGCCGGACAGAGGAGTGTTCGTCTTTCATTTTTGCTTTCGCGAACTCCGGCGTCAGCGCACCGATTCCTTCCAACGTCCAGATCGCGTGCATCCGGGCGAGATCGAATTCACTCTCGCTCGCGACTTTTTCCAAAGCCGGAGCCACCGTTAGGTCGCTGCGAAGCACGAGCAACTTCTGCGCTGTGTCACGCCACCAGCCGTTCGGATGTTCGAGATGCGCCACAAGTTTCTCCGAAGATTCGTTGAGCATTTTCGGCTTCGTCGTGTCCCGCTCGTGGTCTTCATGAACCAGCCGGTAAATCCGCCCGCGCTGAATATTTTTGGCAAAACCGTATTCATCGATCACGCCGCGGAGGTAGCTGCCGGGCCTGGTCCAGTTGCCTTGCTGGATGATTCCGCGATACATATCGACGATGTAGAGACAGCCATCCGGACCGGTCTGAATGTGCATCGCGCGAAAATTCGGATCGGTCGAGCGGATGAACTCGCTGCCGGGGTGCGCGTTCTTCAAATAGGTGATCCCGTCGCGAACTTCGACCTTGCTGCGACGAATGAGACGCCCGACCGGCTCAGAGAAAAACAGGTCACCCTTCAATTCATCCGGCAAACGGTCGCCGCGAAAAATCCCCTCGCCGCACGTCGCGGTGAAGTGATTCAGCGTTTTGTCATCAGGTCGAAACCGCCGCGTCCCGCCCTGCACGTCCGGGATTCCGACCAGCGGATACACCTCGCGATAGTCTGGCGGAAACTGGTCGCCGACATTGAAAGCGCCGTAAACGATCGGCTGCTGGAAGTTCAACGGCCCGCGCTCGCCGCCCGCATTCACAA
>JABDJT010000037.1 GCA_013003335.1 Verrucomicrobiales bacterium
GAACAAGGCCTACGCCTACCTCATGGTGCCGGAAAAATCCCAGATGCGGGCGATCGCGCGGCAACGCATCCGGGCCATACAACGGTATTCCAGCCTTGGGGCGGGCTTCAAACTCGCTTTGCGGGACCTGGAAATCCGGGGGGCCGGAAACTTACTGGGCACCCAGCAGAGCGGCCACATCGCTGCAATCGGATTTGATCTGTATTGCCAGTTGTTGAAGCAGAGCGTCGGAAAACTGAAAGGCGAATCCTTCGCGGATCGAGTCGACACCGCGCTCCATATCGATTTCCTCTGCACGAACGAAGCGCACTACCAGAAGAGCCCCGACAATTCACTCCCCGCATACATTCCATCCGATTATATGCAGGAAGCCCGGCTGCGCATCACGGCCTACCGGCATCTCGCAGAGGCGTCCAAACTGCAGGAAATTCGTGATCTGCGGAAGAACTGGAAAGACCGGTTCGGGAGAACCCCGGTCGAGGCGGAGAATCTGCTGAAAAGCACAGAGTTGAAAATCCGGGCGGCATCCTCCGGCTGCGGAGCGGTGGAAATCAAAGACCGGAAATTGATGCTCACCCGGAAAGGGAAATTTGTTCAAATAAATGGAAAGTTCCCCCGTTTAGAAGGCGACGAACCGGCGGAATGGCTCGATTCCGCGCTCGAACTCGTCAAAACGCTTTGAGTGAGCTATACTCCCTCGAAACCGACCCGCAGAACACACGCAGTATATTTGATTCAGCCCCGCTATGAAAACGATCGGATCCGCTCTCCTTGTCGTTGCTTTGTTTCTATCCCCATTCGCTTCCGGCCAGCAGGCTCAAGTCCTGAACGGACTGAAAGCAGTCGTAAACGGCTCGCCGATCACGCAAATGGAAGTGGACACGGCCATTCAAACGCAGATCCAGGTTTGGATCATGCAAAACAAAGGCCGGGTGACAAAAGAAGCGGCCGAAGCGGAGATTAAGAAAATGCAGAACCGGGCTCTCGATGACTTGATCGAGCGGAAGCTGATTCTGAGCGAATTCGAAAAACTCGGGGGTGTGATCAAAGAACACATCGTGACCGAGCAGATTGAAAAGTTTGTGACAGAGCGGTTCGACGGGGATCAGGATAAATTTCTCGAGGAATTGAAAAAGAGCGGCATGACCTTTCCGCAATTCCGGAAAGTCCAGTCGGAGCAAATCGCTGTTCAGGCTCTGCGGGCCCGGAATTCGCTCGGGCCGAGCGGGCAGATCATCAACACGCCGCATGAGTTGGAAAACCACTATAATGAGATCAAGCAGGAGTTTGCCGATGCTCCCAAAATCAATCTCCGGATGTTGTCGTTGCCCAAGGAAAACGAGCAATTGATTCGTGATATCCGCAAACAACTCGTCGACGGTTCATCGGATTTTGAGACGCTGGCAAAAACCCATTCCGTCGACAGCTTTGCCTCGGCCGGCGGAAAGGTCGGGCTGATCGACCGCGGAGTGTTGAATGAGAAAATTACGAATTTCGTGTTTCAGCTTTCGAGCGGAAAAGTCAGCGAAGTGTTCGATGACGGCGCTTACTGGCGGCTGTTTCTCGTGGATTCCAAGGTGGGGGGCACTCCGCCGCCGTTTGAAAAGGTGAAGGAGCAGGTCGACAAGCGTTTGACCACGAAGAAGCGGCAGGAAAATTTCGAGCGCTGGATTGCCACGCTTCGCCGGGATGCCAACATCCGGGTGTATTGATCCCCGCCTGTCCCGCGAAAAACGAACCAACAGGGTCTGTTTGGCGAATGAACCCTGTTGATTCGTTTCAGGCTGCCCGGCTTTACGGAATTCTCGACATGGGCTATTGCCGGCCGGAAAAAGCGAAGCCGGTGCTGCGGGAGATGATCGAGGGCGGCATCGACGTGGTTCAGCTGCGGGCGAAGAATTCGAAGCTGAATGAGATTCGGGATCTTGCGACCCGACTGATTCCGATTTGCCGCGAAGCGGGTGTCCCGTTCGTGGTGAACGACTTCGCCCGAATTGCCGCGGAAATCGGGGCTGATGCTGTGCACGTGGGGCAGGATGACGCGGAAATGGATCGGGTTCGTGAAATTGTGGGGGACGATATGAATGTCGGGCGTTCGACTCACAGCCTGGAGCAGGCCGCAGCGGCTGCGGAGGATTCGCGGACAAATTATATCGGGTTTGGACCGCTTTTCTCCACCCCGACCAAGCCGGAATACAAGCCGATTGGAACAGAGGAAATTCAAAAAGTTCACGAGAATCACCCGAATTTACCGATCTTCTGCATCGGGGGAATCAAGCTCGAGAATGTGGATGAAGTGATCGCGGCCGGTGCAAAACGGGTCGTGATTGTATCGGGAATCTTGCAAGCGACTGACATTGCTGCTTATGTCGGCGCGGTTCAGGCCAAACTCGCCTGAGCGTTTTTTTCAGCCCTAATTTTCTATTCCATGAGCGTTCTCGTAGCCGGATCCATTGCCCTTGATCATGTCAAAACGCCGCAGGCGGAACACGGAGACCTGCTCGGAGGGTCCGCTTCCTACGCGGCCATTGCCGCCAGCTTTTTCTCGCCGGTCAATTTGGTGGGTGTTGTGGGGAAAGATTTTCCGGAGGAACACGTCGAGTTGTTCAAGTCCCGGAACGTCGATTTAGAAGGCCTTGAGTATTCCGAAGGCGAGACGTTTCGCTGGTCAGGAGAATATTTTGACGACATGAACACGCGGGAGACCCTCGATGTGGCGCTCAATGTGCTGGAAGCCTGGGAGCCCAAAATTCCGGAATCGTACAAGGAAACGACCACGATCTCTGTTCTGGCGAATGCCCATCCGGAGAACCAGCACGCGGTTCTTGACGGGCTTGGAGATGGACCAAAATTTACGATCGCTGATACGATGGATTTGTGGATCAATATTGCGCGGGAGCGGCTGGATGAACTGCTGCCAAGGATTGATTTGCTCGTTCTGAATGACAGCGAAGCGAAGGAGATGATGGGCACCACCAACCTGATCGGGGCCGGTCATCGTCTGCTGCAATTGGGTCCGGAGAACGTGATTATCAAGAAGGGTGAGCACGGAGCGATGTTGTTTGGTAAGGACGGCGGTTTTTTTACGACGGGGGCTTTTCCCCTGCATGAAGTGTTCGATCCGACCGGAGCGGGAGATTCCTTCATCGGTGGATTTGCCGGCTACCTGGCCACCCTGGATCGCCCGGAAGGCTTTCTCTTTGATGATTTGGCGGCCGCGACGGTTCGCGGCACGATCGTGGCGGGTTACACCTGCGAAAGCTTCAGCACGCACGCGCTTCTCGAATTAGGCGAGCAGCAATTCGAGGAGCGGTTGGAAGAATTTCGCAGTTTCACGGCTTTCTCCTGAAATTTGAGGGATTCGGACTGGCCACGCGCTGTCGTTTCGTCGTAGGTTTGCCGCCGAATGGAGTGGTTTTACGCCAACGACGACGACGAAAAATTTCCGGTGGAGGAAAGTGAGCTGGAACGGCTGATTTCCGCCGGCGAAATCCGGGCTGATATGTTGGTTTGGAATCAGACGATGGCGGACTGGAGGCCGGCCGGCGAAGTGAAGCCGGAACTTTTTCCCGGACAGCTTGCGGTTGTGTCGGGTCCCGCCGGTGTCGCGTATCAGCGAGTCGAACCTCCGGGGCACGGGGCGTGCCTGACGAGCATGATTTGCGGGATTTGCGGCCTGGTATTCAGTCTTGGATGCGGAGGATTTGGTCTGCCGTTCAGCATTGCCGCCGTGATCTGTGGGCACATGGGGCGGAAGCAGGCGGTGGCGGGCGGATTACCGGCGAATTCCAATGGCATGGGAACTGCAGGGCTGGTGACCGGTTATATCGGGATCGCGCTGGGAGCGATCGCGATCTTCATTGTGATTGTTTATTTTGCTTTTATTGCCGCGATTATCGGGGGTGCGGCTATGGAAGGGACGACCAGCCCCTGATGAATGTCTTCAGGAATTGAATCATGGAATGGTTTTATGCGAACGAAAATGATGAGCAGATCGCAGTCGATGAGTCGGCGATCCCGGGGCTCGTCGAAATCGGAACGATCAAGCGGGACACCCTGGTCTGGACGGAGGGGATGGCCGACTGGGTGGAGTGCCGCGAGGTAAAGCCGGAGTTATTTCAGAGCAGGCCTGCTGCTCCAGAGCCGTTGGAATCGGATTTGAATCGACCGACCATTACTGAGCCGGGTTCCGTTCCGGCACCCCCACCACTGGATGCACCTCCCGCCTACTCCGTTCGCCAGCCCGGTCCGGCAGACAATCTCGCGCTGAGCAGTATGATTTGTGGAATCGCCGGTTTGGTGCTGACGTTTGGCTGCGCCATCGGGCTGCCTGTCAGCATCGCGGCGGTCATTTGCGGACACAAAGCGAAGAAGAAGCTCGAAGAGCACGGCCTGTCGACGCAAAACGGCCAGGTCACCGCTGGATTGATCACCGGGTATATTGGAATCGGAATTGGCGCGTTGATCGGGGTCCTATTCGCCTTCGGGATGTTTGCGGCCATCATGGAAGACATGCAGTAGTGGCTTTGATGGTTGCTTTCTTGCAGCCGGAGGGAATCCCGTTATCTTCCGCGCCACTATGCATTCCTTTCGTTATCAAGGTGGCAGCCTCCACTGCGAAGATACCAATCTCGAATCACTGGCCCGGGAGCACGGAACACCGCTTTACGTGTATTCCAAGGCGACGATTCTCGATCACTATCGCCGATTGGCTGCCGGAATGAGCGAGTTGGATTGTTTGATCTGTTTCGCCACGAAAGCCAATTCGAATATCGCTGTCCTGAACCTGCTCGCGGAAGAGGGAGCCGGATTTGATATCGTTTCCGCGGGGGAATTGTTCCGGGTCGAAAAAGCCGGAGGAGATCCGGGAAAATGCACGTTTGCCGGCGTGGCCAAAACGAGGAAAGAAATCGAATACGCGCTGGACCGGGGGATCTTTTCCTTCAATGCCGAGAGCGAAGCAGAGGTCCGTCATATCAACGAGATCGCCGGGGAGAAAGGTGTCAAAGCTCCGATCGCTTTCCGGGTCAATCCGAACGTGGACGCCAAAACCCATGCAAAGATCACGACCGGCAAAAGCGGGAACAAGTTCGGTGTCGATTTTGATTTGGTTCGCGACGCGTATGCCCGCGCAGCCGAATTGCCGAACATTGAAGTCCGCGGCCTGCAAATGCACATCGGTTCCCAGCTCACCACAGTAAATCCGTTTGTGGAAGCCGTCGAAAAAGTCGGCCCATTGGTCGAGGAGTTGAAATCCAATTACGGGATCGAATTTTTCAGCATCGGTGGCGGGATTGGGATCGTCTACGAAGACAGCCTCGATAGCGGAGATCTGGATTGGTGGAGTCAGGGCCAGAACCGGGCTCTGACCATTGAGCAGTATTCCGAGAAACTCGTTCCTCTCCTGAAGCCTCTGGGACTGAAAATCATTCTCGAACCGGGGCGATACATGGTTGGCAATGCCGGGGTGCTTCTGACGGAGGTGGTCTATGAAAAACAGGGGACGACCAAGACTTTCAAGATCATCGATGCAGGCATGAACGATCTGATCCGGCCGACCTTGTACGAGGGGCACCACGATATTGTTCCTGTCAAAGAACCGTCCGGAACGAAAACGGAGATCGTCGATATCGTCGGACCGGTATGTGAAAGCGGTGATTTTTTCGCGCAAAACCGGGAACTGCCGTCCGTCGATGAGGGAGATTTGATTGCTGTTCTGAGTGCGGGCGCCTACGGTTTCGTGATGGCTTCGAATTACAATTCGAGACCGTTTCCGGCGGAAATTTTGATCGATGGCGAAACGGCGCATGTGATTCGCGCCCGCCAGTCGTTTGATGATTTGATCGCCGGCGAAACGATTCCCGCCTGAATCAATGCCTCAGGATTTTGTTTATTTCGATTTGGAGACACAGCGTTCCGCCAATGACGTGGGAGGTTGGAGCAACAAGGCGGACATGGGTATGTCCGTTGGAGTCACCTTTAGCTCGGCTCGCGGGAAATACACAATTTACGATGAATCCAATGTGCAGGATCTGATCCAGGAATTGTTGGCGGCTGACTTGGTGGTGGGGTTCAATCACGTCTCGTTCGACTACGGAGTTTTGGAGGGGTACACCGTCCTCAACCTGGCCGAGCAGACCCGGAATCTGGATTTAATGCTGGATTTGGAGGAACAGCTGGAGCACCGGCCGAAACTGGAGGCAGTCGCCAGTGCGTCCCTGGGCGCAGGAAAAACCGCCGTTGGGACAGATGCCATCAAGTGGTGGCGCGAAGGACGGATTCTCGATATCGCGGAGTATTGCTGCTTCGACGTGAAGGTCACGAAGCTCGTCCACGAATATGGAGCGAATCACGGATTCGTAAAATACACCAACCGGTTCAAACAGGAGGAAGATGTCCCTGTGATCTGGAAGCTCCCGGGCAGCTGAACGAAATCCGATCCAACAGGGTTGGTTCGACAAACAGACCCTGTTGATTCGTTTTGGAGGCTTGCAAGTTGGCAGGCAGGAGGCGTAGTTTTTACTTCAGGACATGTTCACAGACAGCTACGACAAAATCGGAGTCATCGGACTCGGCATCATTGGAACCCGGGTGGCGGAATGCCTCCGCAGCGGAGAGCGCCACGTGTATGTTTGGAATCGCTCGCCTAAACCGGTTCCCAACTTTTTGAGTTCCCCGGCGGAAATTGCCCAGTTGGCGAATGTCATCCAGATTTTTGTCACCAACGGCGAGGCACTGCTGGATGTGGTTGATCGCCTGGAAGGCCGCCTCACGAAGAAGCACATCATCCTGAATTGCTCGACGGTGGATCCCGACTCGGTGATTCAAGCCGGAAAAAAGATTGCCGAGCAAGGCGCCGAATTTCTGGATGCACCTTTCACGGGCAGTAGGGTGGCGGCTGAACGGGGGGCCCTGGTTTACTACATCGGGGGAGATCCGACTGTCCTGGAGAAAGTCCGCCCGGTTTTAGAGGTGTCTTCCCGGGAAATCGTTTTCATCGGAAAAGTAGGGGATGCGTCGCTCATCAAGATCGCGACCAATATGATTTCCGCGACAACCGTGCAGGTTCTGTGCGAAGCCTACGCGCTGACGATGGCCGCCGGATTGCCTCCGGAAAAACTAATCGAAGCGCTGGAGAATAACGCGTGTGGTTCGGACCTGACCCAATTGAAGCTTCCGGCCATTGTGAACCGGGACTACGAACCCCATTTTTCCCTGAAGAATATGTTCAAGGATGCCCAATTTGCCTTGAATCTGGCGAATCAATACAAGGTGGATATGCCGGCCCTCTCGACCGCTGCGAGCGTGATGTTCCGGACGATCCAGAAAGGGCACGGGGAAAAAGATTATTCGGTGCTGGCTTCCAATTACCAGGGGGATTTGGCGGAAGTTGAGCCGATCGAATGAGTCGTGGCATGCGGTGGGTTGATTTCAGCGAGCAGCGGGCCTTTTTCCGGCTGACCGGACCGGACCGTGTCCGGTTTCTCAACGGCCAGGTTTCCAACCAGGTTGATCGTGACCTGTCCGCTTTGAGCATCGAAGCCTGCGTCTGCACATTAAAGGGGAAGGTGCAGAGCCTGATTCACATTACCGGGGACCCGGACTGTGAGGCCTTGCTGATCGACGCAGAGATTGATCAAAGGGAGGACGTGTTCGAACGGCTGGATCGTTATCTGATCGCTGATGATTGCGAATTGGAAGATGTAACCGGAACAGTTGTCCTGTGGCACGGGTTTGGAGAGGATTCGACCGCTGCGGAAAATCCCGAAACATCGAGGCGTTCCCATCGATTGGGTCCGAAGGGGTGGGATGTGTTCGAGAAACCGGCGGGAGAGAGCTTGGAACGGATACAGGAGGGCGAAATCGAGGAACTCCGAATTGAATTTGGAATTCCGAAGTGGGGACACGAGCTGACCGGGGAGGAGTTTCCCGCCGAAGTTGGCCTGGACCGCCGGGCGGTCGATTTTCACAAGGGATGTTACCTGGGCCAGGAAGTGGTTTCCCGGATCGAAAGCGTGGGACGTGTCAAACGGGGACTGTGTTGGGTGGAAGGGGATCAGGACCTGGTTTGTGGACCGGTTCTTTCCGAAGATGTCGAGGTGGGAAAGCTTACGACTGTAAAAGGATTCCAAGGATTGGCCCTGTTGAATCGTTCATTTACATCAGACGTGGAGGAGAGTAGACTGCTAAACGGTCTGCGGCTCCGGGAATTCCGGTCTGCTTGATCGTTCCTGCCACAAATCCCGAAAAAAGGAAAAATGATGAGGTTGAGACTTACCGGATTGGCAGCCGTCACAGGTTTTGTGGCGACGTTGATTTTCGCATCCGCTGAACTGAGTGCAGTCCCCCTGACCACGAAGGTGGAGATGGTGGTTCAGTTTAACGGAAAGGAACAGAAAGTGGTTTTTGAACTGGATGAGGTATCCGCGCCTCAAACCTGCGCCAATTTCCGGAAACTTTGCACGAACGGATTCTATGACGGAACTTTGTTCCACCGGGTGATTCCGAATTACATCGTGCAGGCAGGCGACCCGCTGTCGAAAGATCCGGCTAAGCGGGGTATGTGGGGCACGGGTGGTCCGGGATATACCGTCCGGCCTGAGTTGGGCAAATCTCATGTCAAAGGCGCTCTGGCCATGGCCCGGCTCGGAGATGCAGTAAACCCGGGCAAGGAATCGAGCGGCAGCCAGTTTTACGTCGCTCTGGACAAAATTGATTCGCTCGACGGCGAATACACGGTTTTTGGAAATGTTGTCAGCGGGATTGAAACCCTGGTCGCTATCGGGAATGCTCCTTCGGACCAGAACAACACGCCGATTGATCAAATCGTGATCAAGAGTGCCCGGGTCATTGGTGAAAATCCGCAACCGGGAGGAGAGGCGGACGTGCCTCTCCCACCGATTCCGGATTTGACCAACACCACTCCGGCGCCGGCACCTCCGGTCACGGCCGTGGAAACTCCTGCTCCGCGACCTCCGCCTGTCGCTCCGGCACCTGCACCTGCGCCTGCACCCGTGGCAGAAAACACGGGAGTGCGGGATATCACTCCCCGTGGAAACAGTGCATCGGTGATTGGCGGCGAGCCGGCCGTCGAAGCTCCGTCCCGATTGGATCCCAATGCTCCGGCTCCGCAGGGAGCGACAAAGAAGCCCTCCAAAAAAGAGAGCGGTTTCACGAAATTCCTGAAGCGCTTCTGGTAATCGGGCTCGATTCTGCCTCGATTCTGCCTCGATTCTGCCTCGATTCGGCCAATTCGGAGATCCTCCCTGTTGCAGAGAGAAGTCTCAGTTTTGAAAAAAACTGAAAATTCTCTTGCGTAATGTGACAAAATCGTGGAAAAAGCGGGCCATCGTCTCACCCCTCGACGATGCGAGCCCTGCTTGTGTTTGAGGGACGGCCATTTCGGCCGGAAACGATCACAACAATACTCATCCTTCAACCAAGGGAATCTAACTATGAAACTGAAAGCAATTATTGCAGTTGCCGGAGTGTTCGCGATTTCATTCGCCAACGCTAAAGATCATGCCGCCAAGGCACCCGTTATGGAAGCTGAAGCACCTCTCGGTGCCACAATCAGCACCGGATACATGACCAATTACATCTTCTACGGTGTGGATTTGGGAGAAGACGCTATCTGGACTGGAATTGATTACACGCTGAACATGCTTCCGATCCCGGTCGACGTTGGCGTTTGGTACATCAATCCGACTTCCGGACCAGGAAATGACGACGAGCTTGACCTCTATGCAAGCGTCGCCGGTCCTTCCTTTGCTGGATTCGACACGTCTCTCACATTTACGGCGTTCCTTTATCCGGAAGCCAGTAGCGGTGAAACTTATGAAGTCTCCCTCAGCGTCGGCCGCAGCCTCGGCATTGTCGATTTTGCTGCCAGTGCTCACTACGACTTCGAAATCGAAGGCTGGTATTTCGATGCCGGTGTCGAGAAAGCCATTGGTCTGACCGACAGTCTTGACGTCGTCGTCAGCGCAGGTGTTTCCTACCAGGACGATTACTACTCCGCAGGCGGAGACTGGAACCACGCCTACGTGCAGGCCTCTGTCCCGATTGCTCTTCGCAGCAACGTGACTCTTGAGCCCTACATCGCAGGCCTCTTCGCTCTCGACGCGATCGAAGACATCCAGGATGACATCGTCCACGGCGGTGTTTCCCTCAGTGTGTCCTTCTAAGGTTTTTCCTGTATAAAACAACATTACCTTGGTTTTAAAGCCTCCCGGTGCACCGGGAGGCTTTTTTTGTACTCGAAAAACGAGTCGACAGGGTGGTTCGCCAATCCAACCCTGTTGGCTCGTTTTTCCATTTTGCACGCGAACTTTGAATTTCCCCGGTTCCCGGTTTGAATCCAACTCCGGACGGTGGAACATGAGTCACCGAAATGCCCCTCGCTCCTGTCGCTGCCGTTTTGATTGATGGTTCATCTGAAGATCTCCACTTCAGTTACCTGATTCCCGATGCCCTGGCCGATACGGTGTTGCCGGGCTGCCGGGTATCCGTGCCGCTCCGCAACAGGATGGCTTCGGGAACGGTATTGTCGATTTCAGAGATCGATCCGGCCGAATCCAAATTCGCCCTGAAACCGGTTTCTTCCCTGCTGGATCCGAATCCGATCCTCACGGAACCCCTGATGAAGTTGGCGCACTGGCTGGCGGAGTACTACATGTCTCCGGTGGAATCGGTCTTTCGCGCGATGATTCCCCAGGCGGTTCGTTCGGCATCGCCAGCGGACAAAACCCGAAAGGTGGTGAGACTGCTGGATTCAAAGATTGATGCTGAAGCCCGCGAGAGTCTCCAAAAACGGGCAAAAAAGCAGGCGGAAGTGTTGGATATCCTGGAAGCTTCGGACGACAAGGCTTTGCCTTTGCAGGAGTTGATCGGGGAACACCGGATAGGAAGACCTTCCATCACTGCCCTTGAAAAATTGGGATGGGTTGAAGTCACAGAGGAAAAAGTGGCACGGGATCCATTTGCAGACAGGGAATTTGTAGCAACCTCTCCCCTGAACCTGAATTCCGAGCAGGCCGGGGCTCTGGAGTCGATCATGGCATTGATTGAATCGGACAGCGATTCGCCACCGCGGCCGATTCTGCTTCACGGCGTGACGGGAAGCGGGAAAACAGAAGTGTATCTGCAGGCGATCCAGGAGGTTTTGGATCGCGGGAAAGGCGCGATCGTTCTCGTTCCGGAAATCTCCCTGACACCCCAGACGGCTGACCGGTTCAAGCAGCGATTTGCCCATATGCAGGATCAGGTCGCGGTTCTTCACAGCAGTCTTTCGCAGGGGGAGCGGCATGATGAGTGGAAGAAAGTGCTCAACCGACAGGCAAAAATCGTGATCGGAGCGCGGAGCGCGGTTTTCGCGCCGATCGAGAATCTCGGATTGATCGTCGTCGATGAAGAGCATGAAAATTCCTACAAGCAGGAAACTGTTCCCCGGTATCAGGCGCGGGATTTGGCGGTGG
>JABDJT010000443.1 GCA_013003335.1 Verrucomicrobiales bacterium
AGGGATGGAAACGCGAAAAAAAGAACGATCTGATCTATTCCGATAATCCGGGATGGGAAGATTGGGGCGTAACGCGCCTGAATTTAGAACCCGTTTAAGTTGAGTGTCATCCTGATGAGCGAAGCGACGAAGGACCTCCCGATTCCCGAGCGACCTTCAGGAAACAGCCCGCTGAATATGCCTCCCGGGTATTCGAACGCCTCCGTTTGGTCGGATGTCATTGATGCAAGTTCCTCAGGATGACAGGGCTGGTTGAAACACCCGAAGTCGATTGCACTCACCGCATCCCTGCGTTACAGATTTCGTATCATGGCGAACGACAAAAAAGACATCGAAATCACGGCCTATTTGAAGACCTTCTGCGGTTGGAGCGAGGGCGTCCGGTCGATTTTCCGGAAGTATGACCTCGATTTCGAGGAGAAGGATATCATCAAGAACCCGGCCTATCGCTGGGAGATGGAACAGAAGAGCGGGCAACCGCTCAGCCCCTGTGTGATCGTCAACGGAACGATGCTGCCGGACGTGTCCGGCGAGGAAGTCGAAGCCTGGATGTCAGAACAGGGACTGCTCGAAGCGAGCGAGGAGGAAGCCGATGCACCGATCGATTCAGCCTGCACGGACGAGCAGCACGCCGCGATGGAAGCCGAAGCCCTGAAAAACCAGGCTGAAGGCGCTTCCATTCGTCTCCTCGACTGATTTCCGGATTCCGATCCTTCATCCAACCCTCGACTCATGCCAAAAAAAGGCCTCGGTAAAGGACTGGGCTCTCTGCTCGAAGTTCCCAAGGAAGTTTCGGTCAAAGCACCGAAATCGAAGAAAGCGGCGGCCGATCCCGGCACGGGTGAGTTGGTGGAGCGCGTTTTGCTCGAGCAGGTTGTTCCGTCGCCGTTTCAGCCGCGAAAGCGTTTCAACGAGGAACACCTCAACGAGTTGGTGGAGTCGATCCGCGAACACGGCGTGATCCAGCCGCTGATCGTCCGGAAAGTCCGCGGGAAATACGAGCTGATTGCCGGGGAACGCCGCTGGCGGGCCTGCCAGCAGCTCGAACTGGACGAAGTGCCGGTCATTTCGCGCAAGGCATCCGATCGTGATGTGCTGGAAATGGCGCTGATTGAGAACCTCCAGCGCGAGGATCTCGACCCGCTGGAAGAAGCCGAAGCCTATTCCCGCTTGTCGAAGGAATTCGACCTGACCCAGGAGGAAATCGCCCGACAGGTCGGGAAAAACCGCGCCACGGTGGCGAACGCCATCCGGCTGCTCGATTTGGACAAAAACGTCCAGGCACTCGTTTCGGCGAGGTTGCTCAGCGCCGGTCATGCCAAGGCGATCCTCGGACTGAAAACGAAAGCGGAGCAACGTCTCGTCGCCGATGTGGTGGTCAAGAAAAAGCTGAATGTCCGGGCGACGGAAAAGCTGGTGACTGAGCAGATCAACGGTCGGACGACTACGAAAAAATCGGGCGGGGGAGGGAAGTTGCCACCGAAAGTGGAAAGCTATATTCGCCAAATCCAGGACGATCTGCGCGGCCGGTTTTCTACGAACGTGGCGATCCAGCACAGCGACAAGAAGGGAAAAATCGAGATCGAGTATTACGGCAACGAGGATCTCGGTCGAATCCTGGAACTGCTCGGCGTGAAGGTCGACTGACAGATTCCGCGCCTGCATGAGAAAGCTCGCGATTCTCCCCGCTGTTGTCACAGCTGCTGCTCTATCGATTGTTGTCTGCAGCTGCGACCGCCAGTCCACGGTGCCGTTCGATGAATCAACGGCGGTTTATCCGCGATTTTCCGGTGAAAACGCATTTGCTCACGTGGAAAAACAGGTCGGGTTCGGGCCGCGGCCATCCGGCACGGAGAACCTCGCCAGAACCCGCGAGTACATCGTCAGCCAGCTCGAATCCTTCGGCTGGGGCGTGGAGGTGATGGAAGCGGCGCTGCCGACGCCGAAAGGCGAGATGACGTTCTCCAACATCCGGGCGCGCTTCAGCCCGTCTGCCGACAAGTCCGTCTGGGACCGTGCGGTCGACGGGATTCTGTGTTCCCACTACGATTCGAAACGGTTCGAAGGCTTTGAATTCCTGGGAGCCAACGACGGAGGATCGAGCACCGGCGTGCTGATCGAATTTGCGCGCGTGCTCGCGGAAAAACCGGCTCTCGCGGAGCGGCTGGAACTGGTGTTTTTCGACGGCGAAGAGGCCTTCGGCACAAACATCACGGACACCGATGGACTGTATGGCAGCCGGGTTTACTCGGCGGAGCTGGCTCTGCTGCCGGAGAAAATGCGACCGAAATGGGGGCTGCTGCTTGATATGGTGGGTGATTCCGATTTGAAGATTCGCGCCGGCGTGAAAGTGCAGGCCGAATCGGTCCGGCAGCTGCTGGGCGGGGAGAAAGAGGACGCAGCGTTGGCTGCGGCCACGCAGGAACAGCGGGACGACCTCGCCCGCCAGCTGCTTGCGGCGTCTTCCGATCTGGATGTGCGATCGAAATTCGGGATCAGCCCGAATTTTATTACCGACGATCATGTTCCGCTGAACAATCGCGCCGGTATCCCCACGATCGACATCATCGATTTCGACTTCGACTACTGGCACACGCCGGGCGACACGATGGACAAAATCAGCGCCGAAAGCCTGGAGACGGTGGGCAAAGTCACGCTGCTGCTGATCGAAAAATACCTGCTCGGCGGTGAAAAAGGTTGATACCGAACGAACAGATTCGGAGCGGAGCGCAGTCGATGGGTTCGAAAAACGATTCCAATGGATGTTGAGAGTCTGGAAAATCGGGAATGGTGAAAGGTTGACGGAGAAAGGCGGAAAACTGATTTGCTCCTGAACCAATTCTGCACAAAGTAGCGCGGTAGGTCGTGCGAGTGCTGCTTTCGAGCGCGCTCGCGGTCAGGCTCTACGTCCGTTCTTC
This sequence comes from Verrucomicrobiales bacterium, assembly GCA_013003335.1. Taxonomy (GTDB): domain Bacteria; phylum Verrucomicrobiota; class Verrucomicrobiia; order Verrucomicrobiales; family DEV007; genus JABDJT01. The sequence continues at coordinate 2,919 of JABDJT010000443.1, forward strand.
GAATTCCCCTAGATTGAGAAGATCGGGTTCAGGCGGCGGGAGGTGAGGCTCCCGCCGCTCCTGACCGCGAATTTCGTCTGCCCCACTTCAACGCAGCGAACGCCAGAGACCCGGTTTCCTAACGTAATCAACTCACTTTCAGGAGTTTGAGAAAAGGAAGGTGGCTCAAATAAGAGATTGACACTTGTTGTTCGGTCTTGTAATTTTTATAATTAATAGAATTAACGATAAATGAAGGATTCTGGAACCTCTCCCCCATTC
>JABDJT010000126.1 GCA_013003335.1 Verrucomicrobiales bacterium
CCCGTTTTCAGCCACTCTTTCAGATTCGCGACTCCGGATGTCGTGGGACCGCAGTTTGTCAGCGGACGATGGACATTCGCCTTTTCCTTCAAATTTTCCCGGACCCCGACGGTGTATCCGATGGAAATCGAGTCGCCGATCAGGAGAACGCGGGGCAGGCCTTCGACGTCGGTGACTTTTGCCATGGCCGGATTGACCCGCTTCGGTTTTGCTTTCGCCCTGGCCTTTTTGGCATCCTGCGCGGCGAGGGGAGCGAGAGAAATCAAAGCGGATAGAAAAATCGGAAGTGCGTATTTCATGGGTCGATTCTGAATTGGTTCGGCATCGTGAACCAGCCCGCATTTGTGTTTCAGGAACCAACAGGGTTGGTTTGTCGAACGGACCCTGTGGGTTCGGATTTGCGAAACGGGCGGTCGGGGGTTTGGTTGAAGGATGAGATTCGGCCCGATCGCTGTTGCCCTGGTTGCCCTGCTGAACGCTGGAGTGGGGAATTCCCAGGATCGGACCTGGACGAATTCAGCGGGCAAACAATTGACTGCTTCACTCCGGCACGCCGATGAATCAACCGCCGTGTTGCGCCTGCAAAACGGAGCGAACGCACCGATCCCGCTGGCTTCGCTGAGCGAGGCAGACCGGGAGTTTGTAAAGCAGGCGCTTGAAAATCGCGCGGTTTTGCCGTCGTTCCCGCCCGCTGTCCAGGCGGAGGGAGGTGCCTCGAATTTCGCGGTGCAGGCGGTTTCCGAACCCGGCGCGGAATTTCAAAGGCAACTCGAACGGACTCTCGCTGCAGTCCGGGCGTTGCCGCTCGGATTGAATCCGCGGCCTGGACCGGACCGGGAAAAATTCCCCGTTCAGGTCGTCGATGCAGCCGGATATCGGGCGATGATGCAGGCCAACGGGGTCGACCCGAACCTGAAGCCAACGGCGGCGTTTCTCCGGGAAAAACTGACATTGTACGTGGATCACTCGGTTTTCCGGGAGGGCACGGAACCAGCCAAGGAAGCGGAATTGCAGCAGGAGATCGCAGCTTTAACACTGCTGCGCTGGAAAATGGTGTTGCCGGAATGGTTCGCGGACGGACTGGCAGCGGCGGTGGCATCCCTTCCGGCAAGCGGTGATGTGGTGCAGTTTTCCGATCCAAAAACCGGGTTGCAGCAATTTTTGCAAACCCGGTATGGACTCAAAATACAGTCCGAACCGGTTCCGATGCGTCACCCATCCGACTTGTTCGGAGCGAGCGAGCCACTTTGGTCCTTCAGCGCCTACGACCGGGCCAGTGCACTGATGTGGGCGTATTTTTTCCTGCACCTCGACGATGCCGGGACTCCACCGGGCGTACCCCTGGCCCGGTATTTGCACAGCCTCGAGAAAACCCGAAGTGAGACCGAGGATTTCCTGCGGGATTACAAGGCTGCGAATGCCGACTTTGAGAAAAAGCGGCAGGCGTTCAATGCCAAAATTGCGCAATACAACGAAGAACTGGCAGTGTTCCGGAAAAATCTGGAAGCGCACAACCAGAACGTGACTCTTTACAACGAGCAACTCAAGAAGGGCGTGCCTCCGGAAAAACGGGTCAAGGTCGGCGAAGCACCGAAGCCGCCGGAAAAACCGGAGATGCTGGTCCGGCCGAAATTTCTCGAGCAAAACGAGGATCAGGCCACGTCCGGTCCGATTGACGTGGTCGCCGTCGCGCTGAAGGAAGCGACGCCCCTTTTGCTTGGGGGACGGGATGCGGACACGCTGGCGAAACAGGCCGTGGAGGCTTTCGCCGAAATCGGAATCCGGGTTGATTTAATGAAACCGGGCGAGCAACGTGGCAGTTATTACCGGCTCGGAGAACAGCTGCAGGACGCGCTGCAGTAATTCGAATTACGAATCTGCTTCCTCGTCCTCTTCGGGCTCCGGTCTTTTCAATTCCAGGTTGGAGAGGTGGAGGATAAGGGCGTACCGATCGCCATCGACGCGGCCTTCCAGAAAACCGCGATAAGACAGCCCGCCGCGTCGAAACACCAAGGGTTCGCTTCCTTTTGCCCCCCCGCCGAGCAGCATCAGGCTGTCTTCATCGGCGAGGTTTTTCGCCATTGAAAAGAGAAAGTCATAGGTCAGCCCGTTGATATGCTGGATTTGCATCTTGCCGGAAAACACGAACTTGCGGGCAACGGCATCTTTTTTCATCATCTTGCCCGTCCACATCAGGGGTCTTTCGCCTGCGACATTCGGATCCTGCAATAGCTTGGGTCGCCGCTCGCGTTCGCTGCCATCCGGATTGTGCAGAATCTCCCACTGCGTGGCGTGATGGATGATTTCGTTGTCCGGGCCCACGAAAATTCGTGAGGTTTCGCTGAGGTAC
>JABDJT010000127.1 GCA_013003335.1 Verrucomicrobiales bacterium
GACCCGGATTCGCCGGCCGATTCGGGCGATGATGCCATGCCTCCTGCACCTGCGGCAGTTCCCGTCGTGTCTGCCTCCTCCGACAATCACGGCCTCCGGATTCTCATCGCCGAAGACAACGATGTCACCCGGATGAAACTCCAGGCTGACCTCGAGAAATGGGGCCACCATGTCACCGCAGCAGAAGATGGCGAGCAAGCCTGGGAGTACTTTCAGAAATACGATTTTTCCATCGTCCTGACTGATTGGATGATGCCCAATGTCGATGGTCTCGAACTCGTAAAACGAATCCGCGCGACCGGGCGCGCCACTTACGTCTACGTCATTATGCTCACCGCCAAGGCTGAGAAACACGATATTGTGCTTGGGATGGGTGCCGGGGCCGACGATTTTCTCGCCAAACCCTATCACCGCGACGAACTCAACGTTCGGATCCGGGCCGGAAAACGGATCGTGGACATGACCCGGGCCATCGGGAAAACCAGTCGACGGATTGATCGCGGCATCCAGGCCGCCGCACGCATCCAGAGATCCTTCCTTCCCGAGGCCGCTCCGGAAATCCCCGGACTGCAGTTTGCGTGGGAATACCAACCCTGCGATGAACTCGGCGGCGATATGCTCAATATCGTCAACCTCGACGAAAACCATATCGGTCTCTACATCCTCGATGTCAACGGTACCGGCGTTCCCGCCTCACTGCTCGCCACCAATGTCAGCCGTTTCATGGCTTCCGCCAACGATAACGCATCCATCCTCGTCGACCGGCAGGGAAATCCGGAAAATCCAACGATCGTCGAACCCGAACGGGTGGCCTGGAAACTGAACCAGCAGTTCTCCGGCAATCCCGAGACCAACCAGTTTTTCACACTCGTTTACGGAATCCTGAACCGGGATACCTTGGAATTTTGCTACACCTGCGCCGGCCATCCGCCCCTCTTTCACCAGAACGGAAGCGGACCGCCGACCGCCCTCGAAGGGTTCGGTTTGCCCATCGGCGTCATGGCCGACAACGACGATTACCACCAGGAAAGCATTCAACTGCAAAGCGGTGATCGCCTCTTCTTTTACTCCAACGGCGTTCCCAACACGCCCAATGCCGAGGATGCATTGTTCGGTCGTGAAAGGCTGGCCGCATCGATCGAAAAGAACCGGGAAACGGCACTCGCCGGTGTTCCGCCCGCCATCGTGAGCGAAATTCGCGAATTCGGCGATCACAGCGAACTGAAAGACGACCTGACCATTCTCGCCGTCGAAATCGAATGAACAGGGTTCGTTCGATGTACCAACCCTGTTTACTTGAAACCGGACTTGCTGAACCGGCCTCTGCCGGACGAAACTGACGCATGTTCCGGCTGGGAAAAATCACCGTTTTCAGCATCGTGACCGCTGTTCCGGTTGTCGCGTCGGACGACTTTTTTCGCGAAAAGATCGAGCCGCTCCTGAAAGGAAACTGCTTCGAATGCCACAGCCATGAAGGCGGAAAGACAAAAGGCGGGCTCGCACTCGACTCGAAATCCGGCTGGGAAGTCGGCGGGGAATCCGGACCTGCGATTATTCCCGGCGATCCGGAAAACAGCCTGCTGATCCAGGCGATTCGGCACGAGCACGAGGATTTGAAGATGCCGGGAAAGTCCGAAAAACTGCCCGCCAGTTCGATCGCCCTTTTTGAAAAATGGGTGCGCGACGGCGCTTCGGACCCTCGTGTCACCGACATCGCCCAATCCGGCATGCAAGAGCGGATCGGGAATGCGCAGCGGGATCACTGGTCGTTTCAACCCTTCACCGAACCCGAACCGCCGGCTGTCGAGGGTGCGACACATCCGATCGACCGTTTTGTGCGGCACCGATTGAAAGCTGAAGGCCTGTCCGCCAGCCCGATGGCTGATCCGCGGACTCTCGTGCGGCGGGTGTATTTCGATTTGATCGGCCTGCCTCCGACTTTCGAAACGGTCCGGAAATTCGAAAACAATCCGACCCCGGAGGCCTTCGAAAAAATGATCGACGATTTGCTTGCGCGGCCCGAATACGGGCAGCGCTGGGCGCGACATTGGCTCGATGTCGCCCGTTACGCCGACACGATCGAGCAGTCGGTCGATGGCGAACGTCGCATTCCCTTCGCGCACACGTATCGGGATTACGTTGTCGATGCGCTGAATGACGACAAACCATTCGACCGGTTCATCGTCGAACAGATCGCCGGCGATTTGGTCCAACCCGAGCTTTCACCGGCCGACCTTCGTGGCCTCGGCATTTATCACGTGGGGCGCCGGTTTTTTGCAAACGCCGACGGCCCTGTGCTGCGGGTGGATGACCGAATTGACGTGATCGGGCGCGGGTTCCTGGGCCTGACACTCGCCTGTGCACGCTGCCATGATCACAAGTTTGATCCCGTTCCGACCGCCGATTATTATTCTCTATACGGCATCCTCGCCAGTTTCGAAGAACCACTCGACTGGCCGGAAGTAAGCCGGTCAGGCGATGAAAAAGTGGTCGCAGAATATCTGAAAAAGCGGACGGCGAAATTGGCCGAATATGAAAAGCACGTCGATGCTTGTTTCGTCGCATCCAAGCAGCACTTCCGGGATTTCGTCACGGAGTATCTGCGGGTTGTCGTACGCCGATCGAAAAATCACCGGACGACTGTGGGCGCGATTCCGCTCGATTCCCCGCGGGGACTGCTGTTTTATTTCGGTCCGCACCGGTGGGAAGCCCTCCTCGAAAAATCACGGGAAAATGGGGAACCGTTTTTCGCGCTCTGGCATCGGCTGATCGATCTTCCACACGAAAATTTCGCGAGTCGGGCCGGTGCGATTATTCAATCGGAAACCCATCCGATCGTTTCTGCGGCTTTTTCTGAACGGAACCCGAGCACTATGCTCGAGGTCGCTGAAATTTACGGCGACATCATAAAAGAATCTCTGGCTCATGCCGAAAAGTCGCAGCAGGCGAAAGCAATCGTCGATTTGGTCTACGGACCGGAATCACCTGTTCCACCGGCCAGCCGGGACGAAGTGCGGGATGATCTGCACCGCTTTTTGACCGAAAAACGAGTCACCGAACGAAAGCAGGGCGAAAAGGCCAAAGCGATCCGGACGCAGCTTTTCGTGCTCGAAGCGACCGGTCCAGTGGATCGCGCCATGATCATCAAGGGTTCCGGAAAACCGGTCGACCCGGTGATTTTTCAGCGGGGAAATCCAAAATCGCCGGGAGAAGCCGTCCCCCGCCGCTTTCTGCAGGTGCTGGATTTTGTGGACCCTGACAAATACACGACCGATGGCCGGATCGAGTTGGCCCGCGCGATTGCCAGCCCGGAAAATCCGCTGACGGCCCGGGTGATCGTCAACCGCATCTGGCAGCAGCATTTCGGTCGGGGGCTCGTCGCCACATCGGATGATTTCGGGCTCACCGGCCAACCTCCCAGCCATCCGGAGCTGCTCGATTTTCTCGCCACCCGATTCATCGAAAGCGGTTGGTCGATCAAAAGCCTGCACCGGCTGATTCTCACTTCTCAAACCTGGCAACAGGCAGGAATCCGCATCGAATCCGCGATGAAACTTGATTCGGAAAACAGGCTGCTTTGGCGGATGCCGCCCCGCCGGCTTGAATTTGAACCCCTTCGGGATTCGCTGCTGTTCGTGGCAGGTCGGCTCGACTGGCGATTGGGTGGCCGCGGAAAATTACTCGATGACAAGCACAATCGCCGCGCTTTGTACGGCTACACGGATCGATATCGGATCCCGGCTTTGCTTCGAAACTTTGATGTCGCCAATCCCGATACATCCATTTCCCGGCGGAGCGAGACGACCGTGCCCCTGCAGTCTCTTTACCTGATGAACAGCCCGTTTGTCCGGAAGCAGGCAGAGGCTGTTCTGGAAAACCGGAAGGAGTTTGTGGATGCGGAATCAATTGAAGGACGGGTTGATGCTTTGTTTCAAATCGCTTTTGCCCGAAATCCGGATCCGGAAGATCGGGAGGCGGCTATCGAATTGGTTTGCGGTGCCGATTTCCGCCGGGAATCAAAGTAGCGGTGGGCGGACC
>JABDJT010000131.1 GCA_013003335.1 Verrucomicrobiales bacterium
GATCTCACCAACGTGAAGGGCGAGGATTTTAACCGTCAGCTCGCAAATGCGACTGGCTACTTCCTTCTCGCCCGTCATGTCCGCGATCTTGCCGTCAAGAATGGAAAATCAGCAAACATCGTAATGATTGGATCCATGTATGGCGTGGTGGGTTCATATCCCGATGCTTACGAAGACATTTGCTCTGCCAGCCCGGTGCACTACCACACGTTGAAAGGCGGGATTGTGCACATGACACGACATCTCGCGGTCTATTGGGCCAGAGACAAAATCCGCGTGAACTGTCTCAGCCCGGGGCCCTTTCCCTCCTGGAACGCATCCCCCGTAATGGTGGAACGACTGTGCGAAAAATCGCCCATGAAGCGAATGGGCCTTCCGGCCGAACTGAAAGGTGCCCTGCTTTTGCTCGCCAGCGACGCAGGATCCTACATCACCGGGCAGAACCTGATCGTCGATGGCGGATGGACCGCCTGGTGAAGACCTCAATCACCAACAATTTCGAAAGGGCCTTCGCCTCTCAATCCAATGGCTTCAACCGGATGTTCCGGAATGAAGCGACGGTTCCTTTTCCATGATCCTGCAGAGCGATCAAGCCGGATTTCATTTTGTACTTTTTGTCGAGGTCATTCAGCTCCGAAAAAACATGGCCGTTGATTTTTTGGATCAGTTTTGTGCCTTTCACGATGATGACCAGTTCGTTCCACTCGCCGTCTTTGCAGTGCTTCTTGATGGCTTTTCCGTTGCCGAATTCCTTGACGGTTTTCTTCCCGTTGGCGGCGTAAGTTGTTTTTTCTCCCGCGAGGGCGAGGTGGGAACGGTATTTTTCGGGTGAAAGGGAGTGATGCCACAGCCCCATTTTTTCGGACTGGGCGATCTCGATCTGATAGCCTTGCACGTGAAATGGCTTGTCGTCGATCAGATGACTGCGGACCTGTACACCGCTGTTTCCGGCTTCGAATTTAAATTCCAGCCGTAATTCGAAATCGGCGGGTTCGCCACCCTGCCAGATCAGCCAGTTTTTCCCGCCGTCTTTCCGGCCTGTGCAGACGATCGCACCCTCCTCGACCTTCCAGGCACCCGGAACGCCGTCCCAGCCATCCAGGTTCAGGCCGTTGAAAATCGGAATGAAGCCCGCCTCGTCGTCAGCGGCAAAGGCAAAGGGAAGAGCGAGAGAAAAAAAAGAAAGGGCGAGTTTTTTCATCGTTTTATGTAACACGAACGCGACATCGATTTCCACAGGAGAACTTAGTTGGTTGAATTTGAATTTTTAAAACTCACCCCACACCCGGCTTTGCCACCACATCATAGATTCCGTCCGGCCCCGGCTGGATCGGCGTTTCTTCATCGAAGGAAACGGGGTTCCGCGCGATCTCGGTATCGTCGTTCAGCGCCTGTTCCCACGTGATTTCCTTGCCGGTGTAGGCCGCCATCCGGCCCATCATCGAAAACAGCGTCGAGTATCCACCGCGCTCACCTTCGTTAAATTCCGTATCATTCCGAATCGCGGAAAACAATTCGTCGTGTTCAATCTGGTAGCTGTTGCTCGCCTCGCGTTCGCGAAACACAGGCGCTTCCTGTCCGGTGAGATTGATCAGACCGGAGGACTTCGCTTTCAGTTCGGCCGTGCCTTTCGTCCCGGTGATTTTCTCGCCGAAAAAGTTCCAGCATTTGGGAATGTGGCGATGTGTCGTGATGACCTGGCTGCCGTCGGCAAAACGGTAATCTGCGCTGAAGTGATCGTAAGTCTGGCCGTCCATTTCGCCGGTCATGACGATTTTTCCTCCCTGACCGATACAACTGACCGGGTTTTGCTCGTGCTTGATCCACCGGACGACGTCGAATTCGTGAACGCTTTGCTCGACGATAAAATCGCCGCTCAGCCAGGTGAAATAATACCAGTTCCGGATTTGAAATTCGAGTTCGCTCCAGCCGGGCTGGCGGGTCTGGCGCTTGTTAACCGGGCCGCGGCAATTGTAGACCTGGATCAATGGAATTTCACCGATGACGCCGTCGTGCAGCCGGCCGATGAGATTTTTGTGAAGGGTGCTGTGCCGGCGATTGAAGCCAACGCCTACCTTGAGATTTTTCGCTTTCGCTTCAGCGGCGCTTTTTAAAACCCGGCGGACACCCGGCGCGTCAGTGGCGACGGGCTTTTCCAGAAAAGCGTGTTTCCCGGCCTGCACGGCAGCTTCGAAATGGAAGGAGCGAAATCCCGGCGGCGTCGTCAAAATCACGACATCGATTTCATCCATTTCCATCACCTGCTTGTAGGCTTCCAACCCCACAAACTGGCGCTCCGTCGGCACATCAACCGCGCCGTCTTTCGAATTCTTGATCAGCGTTTCCTTTGACCGCTCGAGCTGCTTCGGATCGATGTCGGCCATGGCCCACATCTTGTTTTTGTCACCGGCGGCGAGTGCCTGCGCAGCAGCCCCCGTGCCGCGTCCGCCACAACCGATCAACGCAACTTTCAGTTCGTCCTTCGAATTTTTCTGGGCGTGGACACCGGCCGGGAAAGCGGACGCCGCGGCGGCGGTGACGGCTGTTTTTTGCAAAAAATCGCGCCGGGTTTTTTCGGATTCATTCATGCAACAAGAATGCAAAATCGGCAGGGCCAGGTCGAGTGCGGAAAAGCGTGATTTTCGAACCAACAGGGTTGGTTTGGCGATTAGATTGACTCCGCTTCGCTCCGAATCTGTTGGATCGTTTTTGCGTGATTTTCTTTCCCGGCGAAAATGCTAGCGTTTCGGCATGGTCCGATTTGTCCTCCTGCTTTTTCTCTACTGCTACGCGCTTTGCGCCGATGACTACCAGCCGCGCAACACGCAGGCTGAAGGGGAGGAGCCGCCGAGCGCGGAGGAAGCGGCGAAATTGATTACCGTTCCGGAAGGCTTCCAGGTGAAGCTGTTCGCGGGCGACCCGGATGTGCGGCAGCCGGTGGCGATGGCGCTCGATGACCGAGGAAGGTTGTTCGTGGCGGAATCGTATTCGTACAAGGAATGGAAGAAAACGGGCGAGGATCGCATCCTGATTTTCGAGGACACGGACAATGACGGGGTTCACGATTCGCGGAAAATTTTCACGAGCGGGATCGATCATCTTTCGGGGATGACGGTCGGGTGGGGCGGTGTTTGGGTTTGTTCGTCGCCGAATTTGCTGTTTTACCCGGACAAAAATCGCGATGACGTGCCGGACGGGGAACCGGTCGTGGTGCTGGACGGGTGGACGGCCAAGGCGGGGCATAATTTTTTCAACGGCCTGACCTGGGGGCCGGACGGCTGGCTCTACGGGCGGCACGGGATCACCCGGCCGAGTTACGTTGGGAAACCGGGCACTCCGGAAGAGGAACGCGTCGGGCTGGAT
>JABDJT010000144.1 GCA_013003335.1 Verrucomicrobiales bacterium
TCACCCAACCGATCAGCCGCGGAGCATCGGCAACGACGCTGCGCCTAAAATCGTGTTTCAAGACCAGCCGGGCGAGCCGTTCGCCAACCGGTCGCTTATTTTTCGGATGCACATTGGTCGGGTGCCCCGCATCAAGCGTGACAGCCATGTGGGTGTTCGGTACGAGCAAATCGACCTGCTGCTGCACCTCGCGAAAAGCGGGCCAATCGCGGTTCAGGCCGGGCAGTTGAACGAAGTAGAATGGCAATTTTTCGTCTCCAAACTCCATCCGCCACGACTCGATCAACCGCCGGTGGATCGCGAAATTTTTCTTCGGATCAATCGGCGGCGAACCCGCTCCATCTTCGGTCGCATCCGATTCGCCCTGATACCACAGCACGCCACGGACGGGCAATTTCGTAAAAGGACGAACGCCCGCGTCGAATAAAAAACCCGGCTCAAACGGATGGTGTGGCGTCGGAGCCGCGCTGCCGGCTTCGATCCAATTCGTGAGATTGTGCCGCGCCCGGCCCGCGACCCATTTCGGCAATTCGGCGTTCTCGAGCCAGTTCGGATTCCGCGATTCGCCCGGAATCCACGCCTCCATCGGCGATCCGCCAACCGCGTTGCAGATCAGCCCGATCGGCCCGTCGGGATTGTACTCCCGCAAAAATCGGCCGAAATGAAACGCGACCGCGGAAAAGTCGCCCGCGTTTTCTGCAGTCAACTTTTCCCAGCCCGGTGATTCGAAAACGTTGTCGGCGAAGGTGTTTCTCAACTGCCCGAGCGGGAATTTCACACCGCCCGGATGGATGCTCGGTTCGAGATTCAAAATCTGCAGGTCGAGTTTTTCAGCCTCTGCAATCCACTTTTCCGCTTCCAGGGAGTCGTTCAGCTTCCAGCGCATGTTGCTCTGGCCGGAGCAGATCCAGACATCGCCGAAGAGGACATCGTTCATCTGAACCTCGCCGGATTCGCTGCGAATCGTGATTGTCTCCGGGCGTGTGCTCGCCCCGAAAGCAGGCAGGTTGAGAACCCAAAATCCATTTTCATTGGACCTCGAAAAGAGCTGGCCCCACGGGAAGGTTCCAACAATTTCCTCGCCCGGAGGAGCCTTCCCCCAGATCCGGTTGGGCCGATCCCGTTGCAGGACCATCTGATCGGTAAAAGGTTTTCCAAGAGTCAGCTTTGTCGCGATTCCGGCCATTCGCCATCCCTCTCCGCGACTGAGGTGATGACTTAAATTTGCGGGAACAAAGGGGTCGCCAGAGTCGATCAAGTTCCGGGATTCATGGGGATCCGACCGGTGATCGAACAGCATCCGATCCGTCACCTGTCCAGTCTTAAAATCGATCCACTCGGTGTAGCGATGGGTTTTCGTGCGAATGGAATAGCCGCGCTTGCTGCCCCGCGAGAATTGAGAGAAAGCGGCAGATTTCACAGCCAGGGCGGGATTCTCGATCGCTGCAGACAGGCTGGTGCCCTGGAGCTGTTCGCCGACTGGAAGCCCGGCCAGATCAGCCAACGTGGGATACAAATCGACCAACTCGACGGGTGACTTGTGGACCCCGGGTTCTTTTCCCGGAATCCGGATGATCAACGGCACCCGCGTATCCATCTCGAAATTGGTGGTCTTGCCCCAGAGACTCTTTTCCCCCAGGTGATACCCGTGATCGCTCCACAGGGCGACGATGGTATTTCCGGTCAGACCCTGTTTCTCAAGTTCCGCGAGCACCCGGCCAATCTGCGCGTCGATGTAGCTGATGCAGGCTAGGTAAGCGTGGCGGACCCTGCGCTGATCGGCCTCGGGGATCGGGCCGCGTTTTTGCTGGTCGGTGTATCGCCGGAGCTCGCCGGAACCGTGCATCGCGATGGCGGGAATGCCGTCGGTTTTCAGCGTCACCGGATCAGCCAGCGGAATCGATTCGGGATCGTAGAGGTCGAAAAATTTCTTCGGCGCGATGTAGGGCGAGTGCGGCTTGATGAACCCGACCGCGAGGAAAAACGGCTCGTCCGATTTCGCCAGCTCGCGGAGCGATTCGACTGCGCGATCAGCCACTTGACCGTCGTAAAGCACGTTATCAGCGACATCGGGAGCCTCGGTCGCAGGCCCGAAAACTAGCTTTTTCGTCCAGTCATCGGGCCCCGGATTTTTGGGTTTGTAGATTTTTTCGTAAACGCCTTTCGCTGCCTCGACGCCCTCCTCCGTGTAGTAGTAGCGCGGCCCCGGGCGGAACGTCGGCACGC
>JABDJT010000147.1 GCA_013003335.1 Verrucomicrobiales bacterium
CGCCGTCATCACTCCGGCTGCGACCAGCAACAGGATCAGCCACACCCCGGCGAGGATCGTTTTCCACCCGCTGGAGAGAGGTTCCATCAGCATTTTGTCGCCCATCGCGAACGGTTTCATTTTCAGGAAAATACCGAGCACTCCCGAGAGGAACGCGCCCCAGAACAACACCCACATCCACCACGGATCCCCGCCGTGACGCCCCATCCAGAACGGCAGGATTTTCCAGATCATCGCCGCCGGCGGCGCGACGAATACGAGGATCACGAGAAACCACGGTGCCTCTTTTCCCTCCTTTGCGGCTTTTGCAATCGCCAGCAGCGCAAGTCCGGCACTGAACGCAACGACTTCCAGAAGAAACTGCTCCACGATCCATACGAGCCAGTCCCCGCGCACGATCACCCCGACCATCAAGATCGAGAGTGCCAGGAAAACGAACGGCCAGTCCGCCCCTTTCGCGCCGTAACGAATTTCGAGTCGGTCGGTTTCAAAAAGGGCCCATTGCAGGAAGTGGTATACGAACAGACCGCAGGCGATCCCCATTGCCCACCAGCCCCCAATGTCCAGCCCCCACAATTCCAGGATCGTGAACGCCGCGAACGGAATCAGCAGCGCGTAGACCAATCGAAGGGCGGGAAGGATCAGCTTCATGGAAGCGCATCATAGCAGACCGGTCGAACGAGTGAACAGGGTTCGTTCGCCAAATACACCCTGTTGGTTCGTTTTGTCCTGGCAAGGCGTGGTTGCGTCCTTTCACCTTCGCCCTCCTTCGGGTTTCCTTTCTCCCATGAACGGTCTGCGTATTTTCTTCGCCTTCGCTTTTGCAAGCACTGCCCTTTTTGCCGGAGAAAAAGCACCCCGAACGGAGTTCACGCGCATGGTGGCGCACTGGGCGAAATACGACGGACCGGAGTATTGGGAATTTATCGACGATGCGAATCCAGAGTTGGCGCAGTTCGGATTTTATGGAGCGCATTTTTACTCGCTCGGACACACTGATTTCCACGGAGGCTATCCGGCGCACCTCCCCGTGAAGGGGCTGAACGAATGCGGCAAGTGGTTCCAGGACGCCAACAAAGAATTCAAGAAGCGGAAGATCATGGTGATCGGCCACCTGAACGTGGAGTTTCTCGTCGGTGATATCGACGGGCCGGACGGACCGCGCGGGTTTTTCAAATGGTATCGCGATTTGTGGGACGAAAAGACGCTTGGCCCGAAACCGCCTGTCGAGGACCCGGTCGATTTCCTGGAAAAGAACAAGGACGGCTCTCCGATTGAAAGCAACAGCTACAAGATCGGCGGGATGAAGGAATACTGGGCCTGCCTCCGGAACCCGCACTGGCGCACGGTGCTGAAGGCCTTCGTGAAAGCGGGCATCGATCGGGGTGTTGATGGTTTTATCGCGAATTATTTTTACCGCCACGACTGCCACTGCGAGCACTGCCAGTCCGGCTTTCGCGAGTATCTGAAGACACGGACCTGGGATGCAAATCCAAAAAAACCGAGCCTCAATCGGCACCACGCGAGTGGCAAGGTCGGCTACACGAAAAAGGAACTGCACGACGAGTTCGGCATCGACGACCTCGACACGCACGTCTTCGACGAAATCGTCTGCTGGCACAAGCCGGAGGAATCGACTCCTCTTCGCCGGGAGATGCTCCGCTGGTCACAGATCTCGAACAAGGAGGCCTTTGATGAAGTATTCCACGAGCACGGCCGCTCGTTGAAGCCGGACCTGATCACCGCGCAGTGGAATCACCTCAGCAATTTCAGCCAAATCAAAGGCGACGAGCGATGCATGCTTCCTGCATCTCTCTGGGGCAAAGACGAGAGCTATACCTGGTATTCGATGGGCGCGAGCGGGGTCCACACCAATATCAAGGAAGGGGTGCTTGCGGACGGCACCCTGCAGGCTCGCTACATCCGCGGGGCGTTCGATGACAAACCGTTCACCCTCGGGAAATATGAAAATGTCAGGACCCGCGTCGCGATTGCCGAGTTGGCCGCGAACGGAGGTGCGCCGATGGGATTTTATGCCCGGATCGAAAGCCCGGAGGCACGCGAGGTCTTCAAAACCTATTACGGTTTTCTCGATCGATACCGGGATCTCTATCACTCCAACCGGCCCCACGCCAACACCGTGCTCCTGTTCCCGCGCAGCTCAATTCACGAGGGATTTGTCGAGTCGCTGATCGGTTTCAAACACCTCGGCCGGCTCCTTCTGAAACAGAATGTGTTGTTTGATATCCTGCCGGACGACCTGCCGGATCTCGAGGCCCGAACCGCGAAATACAAGGCCGTCATTCCCGCGCTCGATGCGAGCCCGGTCGGGCCGATTGATCATAGTATCCAGGCGCCCGAAACCGTTCACGTTTCCGCCACCGTCCCGGCCCGCGGCGGCGAGATCGATCTTCATTTTGTAAATTACAATCGCGAGGAATTTCCGCCAAACCCGAAGAACGGCCGCCCTAATCCGGGCAAGGGCACGC
>JABDJT010000450.1 GCA_013003335.1 Verrucomicrobiales bacterium
CGCGAATTCGTGATGGGACTCCCGGTTTCGAAGGGAGCGGAGGTCGCCGTCGCTCCCGCTACCGAGCCGGAAACCGCGCCAAAGACGACCGTTCCTCCTGTTGTTTCAGTCGATCCGAAGCCCGCCAGCCCCCGCCCGGTCTACACGGGAGCAGGCAACCCGCCCTATGTGAATGACCGGCTCAACCTGATCGCGAAAAACGAAGCGACCATCGCGGAGTTGGAAGCGACCCTGCAGTCTCCCGATCTGGATCCGACCGTCGCCCGGGATCACCGTCGGAAAATCGTGGCTTTGGGAAACCAGAACGATGAGCTGAAAATCGACATCGAGATTTACAAGAGGAACAATCATCTCGAGTGATTTGGCTGTTTCCTCTTCCGGAACGAATCAACAGGGTTGGTTCGCCAAACAAACCCTGTTCATTCGTTTTTTCTTTCATAAAACCGGTGCCGCCAGTTGAGCCAGGCGAACGAGAAAACGGAACCAAATCGGGCGGCTCGTGTAGTCGGTTGAATCGATTTCCCGGCAATTCTCAAAGTCAGCTTCGAGCATCGCGGCTATTTCCGAGCAGAAATCCCGGTGTAGAACAACGATCGAGATTTCGAAGTTCAGGCGGAGGGATCGGTTATCGAGGTTCGCGGTCCCTACGGAAGCCATCCGGTCATCAACGAGGACCACCTTTTGGTGAAGAAAACCTTCGGTGTATCGAAAGATCCGGACGCCTGCGGCTTCCATTTCGACGAGATAGGAGAAAGTGGCCAGCCACGGCATGTATTTATCCGGCGTAAATGGAATCATGATTCGAACATCGACCCCGCGCATCGCGGCGAGTTTCAGAGCGGACCGAACCGATTCATCGGTTACGAAATAGGGGCTCGCGATCCAAATTCGATCGCGTGCGGCATTGATGGCGGTCAGGAAAAAAAGCGTGCCGCCTTCGACTTCCCCGGTCGGGCCGGTCGGGAGGGGAAGCAGGGTCATACCATCGTTCGGTGCATGAAATTTCGGTTGCCAGCCAAGTTTCGGGATTTCCCGGCAGGCCCAGTACCAATCGCTGAGAAAAATCACCTGGATGCTGAGTACGGCCGGTCCGCGGATGGCCACGTGCGTATCGCGCCAGCCATCAAATTTTTTGCTTTTGCCGAGATACTCGGTGCCGACGTTGTGCCCGCCCACAAAGGCGCTCAATCCATCGACCACCACGATTTTTCGGTGATTGCGAAAGTTGATCTGGAATCGATTGGCTCGGCCCTGGCGGGTTTGAAATTCGGAAATTTTCACCCCTTCGCTTCTCAATTTCGTCACGAACCCTTTGTCCAGCCGATGACTGCCAATTTCGTCGTACAACACGTAAACCTGCACACCCTCCCGGGCTTTCCGGATCAGTTTTTCCTGCAGTTTCGCGCCGAGTTCGTCGTCCTTGATGATAAAAAACTGAACCAGAATGTAGTCCCGGGCTCCATCGATCGCCCGGAAGATCGCGTCGAACGTCGCTTCGCCATTGATGAGCAATTCGACTTCATTTCCTTCGCTGAATCTTCGTTCGGTGAGAGCTTCTAAAACGGCGAAGTCCGCGTCATCCTCCGGCAGGCAATCGACAAAATGAGGTTCAAGCGTCGCGGAAACCTCCTCGATCAGATCCTCGTGTATGTGTTGCGCTTCCCGCATTTTTTCCCGATACCCGCGAAAGTGACGACGGCCGAAAATCCAGTACAGGGGGACAGCCGCAAACGGGAATGAGAACAGCGCCAGGGACCACGCCCACGCCCCGGCAGCCGTGCGGGATGTCATGATGACGTTGACGATGCTCAGCAGCGCAAAAATTTCCGCTCCGAGAATGACGAAGGTCCAGAGCGTCCAGTCCGACAGGAGCCGCGAAAAAAGCTCGATTATCGAATCCGGTCCCAGTCCGCCTGCCGCGATCATCCGGGTTCAGCCTAACAGATCCAGAATCGGTTTCCCGCGGTCGGTAATCGGAACGGGCCGGTCGCCATCGTAGAGTTCCTTCGCCGGATTGATCCCCATGCTGGCGTGAATCGTGGCGAACAGATCCGGCACACCGACGGGTTTCTCGACGACCGTTTTGGAAAGCTCATCCGTCAGGCCGTAGGCCCCGCAATGCTTCAGCCCGCCGCCCGCGAGGACGACGGTGAAAGCCGTGCCCTGGTGACCGCGCCCGCCGCGCCCGTCGAACCCGGCCGGACGACCAAACTCGGTGTTCACGACGATCAATGTCTTGTCGAGTAACTTGTGATTTTCCAGGTCGGTGATCAGCGTCGACATCGCCTGATCGAGTTCGCTGATGAGCAGGTGCTGGTTCAGTTGGCCTTCGTTGTGCGTGTCCCAGCCCGTGCCGTTGCGGAAATTCATGTTGTGTGAAACCTCGATAAAACGCACGCCTCGCTGGATCAACCGCCGCGCCAGCAGGCAGCGCTGGCCGAATTCATCGCCGTATTTTGTCCGTAGATCGCCTTTTTCCGATTCCAGATCGAACACGCTCATGAATTCGGGCCCGGACAGCCGCAGGCTCTCCTCCACCGTGGCGTCGTAATTTTCCACCGCCGTTCCCGGCCGGTTTTTTATGGCTGATTTCCGCATTTCGGCCAGGAGCCGTTCGCGTCTCGACTGGCGGGAATCATCGATGTGATCGGGCCGCTTCAACCCGGCCGGACCAGCCGCCGTGTCCAGCAAATACAGGAAACCGGCTTGCGCGCCGAGGAATCCGGGACCGCGCGCGACGTTCGGATACCCGATCACGACATACGACGGGACGCCTTCCGCCGCCGGTCCTTTTTCATGCGCCACGCAGGAACCGATCGACGGATAAACAATCGTGCCGCTTACGTTTCGGCCGGTGTGCATCCGGTTCGTCGCAGCGGCGTGTTCGTCGATTACATCGTGATGCACCGTCCGCACCGCCGTGATTTTGTCCATCATTCCCGCGCACTGTTTCAGGTGCTCGCAGACCTTTACGCCGGGCATGTTCGTGTCGATCGCCGGGTAGTAGGAACCGGGCTTGCGCTCCTTCGCGTCGCCCATTTTTTTCGGGTCCCACGTATCGATTTGCGCCGCGCCCCCGCCCAGCCAGATCTGGATGACGTGCTCGACCTTGCCGAAGGGAATCCCGGCTCCGGCAGCTTCATTGGCCGAAAGAAAATCGACCGAACCTGTTGCCGCAGCCGCGCCGATCAGCCCCGATTGTTTCAGAAAATGGCGTCGTTTCATTTGGGTTCGTGAAATTCAATTTACGGTTTTAGGGCACAAACACAAACTCCGGCGAATTCAGCAGGGCCCAGAGCATGTCTTCAACATTCTCCCGCCACTTCCGATCGAGAGCGACGGTCGGGAAATCGCCGATGGCGGCGCGTTTTTCCATCTCGACCTTGATGCGGTTGGCTTCCTCGGAAAGGTGATTCGACCAGGCAACGTGGCCGAGCTGCTCCCAGCGTTTCGGCTTGGGACGCTGATTTTCGGGGACGATCCGTTTGTCGAATCCTTCGCTCAAAATCTCTGCGTAAATCACGCGCTCGGAATCGGATGGTTCGCGGGAAAGGACGCGCTTGAAGACGCCTTCGATAAACTGGTTAAGCGTCAGGTTTTCCCGGAGGGCCAGCTCGGTGAGAGCGTGATTTTCGCTCAAGGTTGTGACCCAGCGGCCGACGAGGCCATTGGCGACGATGGCGGATTGGCGAACGTTGGGGTCGGTCTCCCGCTCGGATTTCGGCTCGGCCCGGGCGGCGCGCCAGCCGAAATTTTCCAACACGTCGACAACGGCCTGGGCTTTCGGGATGGCGAGACTGGGCCGATCCCGCTCGTTGGAAAGCGACGTAAATTCCCAGGCACGGCGGGGGAAGCCGAAGCTGATCATGTTTTTCTCCACCTGCGTGCCGTCGTTGTCCATAGTGACTTCCTCAGATTCGAGCGGCTTGCCGGAGACGGCGAAAAGGGAATCGACGACCTGCTCGGCAGACATGCGGCGCTGAATGGGATGAGCGAAAGTCGGGTCGTTCCCCGGATTCAGCGGTCGGGCCTGGCGTTGGTAGGCCTCGGAATTCATGACGATGCGGACGAGTTCTTTCAGGTCGTAGCCGCTTGCCACGAAATGGCTGCCGAGCCGGTCGAGTAATTCGGGATGGGTCGGCTTTCCGGCCTCCCAGTCGTCTACGGGATCGACAAATCCGGCCCCGAGCAGGCGTTTCCAAACCCGATTCGCAATCACCCGCGGGAAACGCTCGTTCTCCGGCGAGGTGATGGACCAAGCCACTTTTTCGCGCGGCGTGCCGCCTTTTCGGGCGACCCAGTCTGGTAGCTCGGCAGCATCGAACAATTCCTCAAACGGCCATTTCGGCTGGATGGTCTCACCGGCTTTCAGCGTCATGGCAATGAGTGATTCGCGGCCTTCGGGAATCGAGCCAGCGGGCACGGTTGAGCTTTCCGGCAGCTTGATGCCTTTCGTGTTCAGCATCGCGGCCAGTTCGAACAAATCGCGCTGGGTCGAATCGTGATACGGCGCGTCGTGGCAGCGGGCGCATTTCATTTCCACACCGAGAAACGCCGTGCCGATCGTGTGGGCTTTCGCGGCCATCGGGACGTCGTTTTGAAAAGCCAACCCGAACCCGGCCGGACCGCCGCCGAGCTTGCTGCCTTCCATCAAAACCAGCTCGGTGACGAACTGATCCATCGGCTTGTTGTCGAGCAGCGCCTCATAAATCCAGTAGCGGAACGGGCCGGTGTTGTTCAGGCTCGGCTTGAGAATGTTTGGATTTTCCGCGAGCACATCCTGCCAGTAACTGACCCAATGATCGGCCCAGCGGGGATCGTCGAGCAGGCGGTCAATCGCTTTTGCCCGGCGCGTTTTTTCGTCGTCGGCGAGAAAGGCGTCGATCTCTTCCGGACTCGGAACCACGCCGGTGGTGTCGAGGGTGGCGCGGCGGAGAAAATCGAGATCGTTCACGATCAAAGAGGGTTCGATTGCCGAACCAACCCTGTCTGTTCGTTCCGCGCCTTCGGCGATCCATTTTGAAATGGCGGCCCGTTCTTTTTCGGAAAGCGGCTCGCCCTTCGGCGGCATGCGGTCCTCGGCGTCGGGGTGGGTGACTTCGACCAAATAGCTTTCCTCCGGCTTGCCCGGAACGACGGCCGGCAGCTCGGAATCACCGCCCTTCAAGATGGCTTCGTGATCATCAAGGCGGAGACCGCCCTTCACTTTTTCCGCGTGGCAGCGGTGACATTTCTCAGAAAAAATTGCAGCTACTTCACGGGCGGCCGGGCTGAGATCTTCAGCGGTTTTGACGTTGGCCCAGGATTTTTCGAGCAGCTTGTCGAGTTCCCTCGGAGCCAGTTTCGCGCTGACTTTTTGGGCAGCGAACTCGTGGCGTTTCGTCCAGTATTCGCGCTCTCCGGCGGAAAATTCATGGCGGCGCTTCGCATTCAGGTCGCGATAGAATGCATGGCGTTCGTAGCGAAAATCATCCCAGCCCTGCTCGGTCAGCATGACTTTTTGGGCAGTCGGCGTCAGCAGATACGGATCGCCTCTATTCTCCGAAATCGAGACGCTGGTTTCACCGAGAGTCGCGCGGGCCGAGCCGTTTCCGGCGATCGTTTCCAGGACGAAGACGTGTTCTTTCCCGTCACCTTCGATCACCGAAGCCATCGCTTCCCGGTCTCCCGGGCCGACGGCGCGCATGTTCGGCGTGTACAGTTTCGGCACTTCCGGAACGCCGTTATGCCCACCACCGCCGGTGTAGGCGAACTCGGTTTCCGCGATCAACTCACCATCCATCCAGAGCCGCCCGGCACCGCGTGTACGAAGAAAAATTGAGAGCGGTCCTTCCGGCAGCGTCACCCTGGAACTCGCCCGCACGAGAAACGGATTGGTCCGGTCGGCTCGCAATCCGCGGTCGTCGTACTTTTCAGGAAGCTGGTACAGCGCGAAAAATTCATCGACGTATTCCTGGCGCGGATCGGCATTTTTCACGCGGCGCGGCCAGGCTTTTTTTACACCAAGATTTTCCACGACCTCGACGAGCACTTTTCCTTCAGGAATGCGCGCCGGGTCTCCCAGTGGATGATAATTCGGAAGCACGACCCGATCGGCCAGCAGTTCTTCGTCGAATTCGCGCCGGTAGACGGCGAGTTCATCCATCAAGCCGCGGAAGCTGTTGTTCGCGCTGCCACCCAGCGTCGAGCCAATCCAGATTTCGTCGTCGTCGGTCACGGGACGGGCTTCAGTTTTTCCGCCCATGTCCCATACGCCCTCGACCGGTTCGCCGTCGATCCAGGCGCGGATGGAATCCGGTTTTCCAAAGAGGTAGGTCACCGCGATGTGATGCCAGCCCGATCCGGTTTTCACGCCCGATGTGGCCTTCCAACGGTGCCAGTCGCCCTTCACAGCTTTTCCGTCGGCGCTGCGGAACAGGAAATTCGGCATGCCGAACTCGCCCTCACCGGTCAGGCGAAACGCCCAGTTCTGGTTGTTGGCGTTCACCCCCGGGTTGCCGGTGCGGCCTTTTCCGATGATGTAGGCGTGGGCACCCTGTGAAATTTCGTCGAGCGAAACCCAGCATTCGATGGTGATCGGGTCGCCATTCCCGAAATCGAACTGGCTGCCCGGCCCGGGATCGGGGATTACGATGCGACCGCCATTTCCCTCGAATTTCGCGGCCCGGTTTTTTTCTTTCGGCAAAAATTTCGACGTCTCTTTCCCGGCCAGGGGGCCTTCCTGATTGAGTTGGACTTTGCCGACGATTTTCCCGAGACCCGGTTTTTTGCCGTCCTCAAAATCGAAATACAGGATCGGTGCTGCTTCACGGATGAAATCGCGGTAGCCGCCGCCTTCCTGAGCGGGAAGGAGAGAAGCGATCGCGAGGAACAGGCCGATCGGGAAAAACCGTTTCATGAAACGATTCTATTCGATCCGCGGTCTGTTTCCAATGCGCAATCAGGCAGGGTTTTCGAGGCTGCGTTCCCTGGCGTAGCGGATATGAAACACGATGCCGACCGCCAGGCTAATGAATCCAATGATCCAGCCTCCAAGGGTAGTCAACTGGGCACCGCCGATTGACCCGGCGAGTTCCGCGGGATCCGCACCCCCCGCCTGCTCCAGCGTTTTGAAAGCTCTTACTATTCCGGCGACGGTCCCGAGCAGGCCCAGGACGACGCAAGCCACCGCGGCGCAGTAAGCCCCCACCATCACTTTTTTGAATGTTGCTGCTTTTTCTGTCATGATTTAAGGGGCGAACGATTCAACAGGGTTGGTTTGTTGAACCCACCCTGTTTGATCGTAACGCGTCAGCTTGCCTTTTTCTGGTCGAGAATTTTCGCCAGCCCGGCAACGGTTCCGCCGATGTCGGCGAGGTTATTCGGGATGATGAGTGTGTTGTTTTCTTTCGCCAGGTTTCCGAACTGATCGACGTATTGCTCGGCAATTCGCAGGTTGACCGCATCCTGACCGCCCGGTGATTCGATCGCATCGGCGATACGGCGGATTCCCTCGGCCGTTGCTTCGGCGAGCATCTGAATCTCACGGGCTTTACCTTCGGCCTCATTGATCTGCTTGTCCCGAATCGCTTCAGACTGCTTGATCACTTCCTGCTTTTCCCCCTCGGCGACGTTGATTTTCGCTTCTTTTTCACCCTCTGATTCGGCGATCACGGCCCGGCGTTCCCGCTCGGCGCGCATTTGCTTTTCAAGAGCGTCACGGACGCTGGGAGGGGGGGCGATGTTCGCAATCTCGTATCGCGTGATCTTGATTCCCCACGGATCGGAAGCCTTGTCGAGGGCGTTGATGATGTTTGCGTTGATCATCTCCCGCTCTTCAAAGGTCCGGTCGAGTTCGAGTTTCCCGATTTCAGAACGCAGAGTGGTTTGAGCCAGTTGCGTCGAAGCGAACAGGTAGTCTTCGATTCCGTAACTGGCTTTGCGGGCATCGAGGACTTGCATATAGAGAACACCATCAATCTCGATGGCGATGTTGTCCTGGGTGATACACATCTGCGAGGGCACATCGACGGCCATTTCTTTCAGCGAGTGCCTGTAAGCGACGCGCTCAATAAACGGGATGAGGATGTGAAACCCGGCTTCAAGAGTCCGGCTGTATTTTCCGAGGCGTTCGATGACGTAGGCTTTTCGCTGCGGCACGATCTGGGCGGTGCGAAGCAGCAGTACAACGACAACGACGACGACTCCGATTGCGATTACATATTCCATTTTTTTCGGTTCTTCCTTTCTGTAGTTCTTAGGTGTTTTGGGTTGAAGTTTTGTAAGTCAGGAGATCAATCGAGTTGTGCGACGTGAAGTAGCAGGCCGTCGCGCTTCGTGACCTCCGCGAGTGATCCTACCGGCAGCGTCGTAGTCGAGGTGGCCTGCCACTGGGCTCCTTTCAGTTCGACTTTTCCAAAACCGCCGGGAGTGATTTCATTCGTGACCGTGACGGTTTTTCCGACAAACTCTTCGTCCAGGTCGCTCGCCTCACTCGATTCCGAACCGACGAACCACGACTTCACGAACCGGCGGGCAAAAATCAGCAGCGCCAGCGACAGGATGCTGAATATCCAGAGCTGAGCGGCCAGCGAATCGATTCCGATCCAGTCGAGTAACGAGACGATCAGGGCGGCGACGCCGAAAAAGACGAGAATGACGCCCGGAACGGCCAATTCGGCCAGAATGAGCCCGATTCCCACGAGAAACCAGATGATTGCGGTATCCATGTTCTGTTCATACTTCAAACTGGGGGAGTACCGCGATTGCAAAATGCGCGGATTTTTGGAACGACCGGAAATTCTGCGACTTTCGCGCTACGCCAGGAAGGTCTCCGCCTGCGCCAGGACGACCTGGAACGGAACGGAATCGAGCGCTCCGAATCGGTCATCCTTCCACGTCAGGCGCTCCCGGCTCGCGGCCGGGCTGGTGATACCGCACAAAAATCGCGCGAGTTGTCGCGGCTGCCGAAGGGCTCCATGGCCCTCGCCGTGCAGCGATTGCATCAGCGAAACCTGCTCGTCGGTCAATTCAGTATTGAGCGAGCAGGGCAGGGGAGTGCGCTCACTTGCCGCCGCGAGACAGTTCCCGCAGGTGCCGCAATCTTCATTCATCGTCTCGCCAAAATACTCGACAAATTGCCGTGTCAGACATTCGCCCGATTCACAAATCTCGATCACCGTTTCGATCCGCTCGACTTCGCCCTGCTCGCGATTCCGGAACAGTTCGACCAGCTTGGCGGTCAGTTCCG
Source organism: Verrucomicrobiales bacterium (assembly GCA_013003335.1). GTDB lineage: Bacteria > Verrucomicrobiota > Verrucomicrobiia > Verrucomicrobiales > DEV007 > JABDJT01. The sequence continues at coordinate 9,230 of JABDJT010000450.1, forward strand.
TAACGCTGCGATTTCCGTCCGGCGCGAGTTGATAGGCATGTCGGAGTCGACTCGGTTTTGCCTCCATGTCGCCCATTTCCTCGAGATATTGAATCGCTTTCCGGATTCGTTCTTCCGGCTCGCCGATTGCCTCCGAAACCGCGGCGACATCAATCGTCGTCCATTTCCGACCCTTTTTTCCTGCGGCGAACAATCGCTGCAGAAATGCCTGCCGATCCGGGGAGTAGCCTGCGAGGATTTTTTCCTCCGACTGCAGGAAATTGACCTGGAACGCGCCGTAGAACGGCCCCCCGGGAATCAGAACGCCTTCCAGTTCAAGATAGGTCAGCGCGGTCGCAACGACGAGAGGGCGAATGTCTTTCGTGCCGGACAAATCATATCGGGATATGCTGAAATCCTCGCCCTGCATGAGCAAATGCTCGACCAGCGAACGCAGGGCCGACTCGCTCGGCGTGTCGCCGAACACGAAATTTTCCAGCACGATCCGGTCGTCGGCACATGCGAAAATTTCGCAGTGCGACTCCTTTCCGTCCCGCCCCGCTCGGCCGCTTTCCTGGATGTAGTTTTCCAGCGACTTCGGCAGGTTGAAATGATACACCGCCCGGATGTCCGCTTTGTCGATCCCCATCCCGAACGCAATCGTCGCTACTACCACGTCGATCCGGTCGGTCATGAAATTGTCCTGCACCTCGGTGCGATCTTCATCCCGCATTCCCGCGTGATAGGCCCGCGCATTGAATCCTGCCGCTGCCAGTTTTCCTGCAACCTCTTCAGCGGTGCGCTGCAGCGTCACGTACACCACCGCCGCCCCTTTCGGGCGCGATTTAAAGCGATCGATCAGCAGTCCGGCACGATCTTCGGCCCGGCAGGGCGTGACGTGAAAAATCAGGTTCTCCCGCCGGTATCCGGTCTGCACGTGATCGGCGGGATCGATATCAAAACTGGTGCGGATATCCGCCGACACCTTCGGCGTGGCCGTGGCGGTGAGACAGAGCACGCGGGAAATCCCGAGCGAATTGGCAAGGCCGGCGAGTTTCAGGTAGTCCGGCCGGAAATTGTGGCCCCATTCCGAGATGCAGTGTGCCTCATCGATGGCGAGCAAATCGATTTTCGTGCGGCGAAGCTTGGCGAGAAAGCCTTCGTTGGCGACGCGTTCCGGGGCGACGTAGAGGATTTTCAGGCTGCCGGACGCCATCGAATCGTAAATGTCCCGCGCCTCCTGCGCGGACAGCGTTGAATCCAGGCGCGCTGCCGAAACGCCGACCTTCTGAAGCGATTCGACCTGGTCTTTCATCAGCGCGATCAGCGGCGAAATCACCAGCGTCAGGCCGTCGAGCATCAGCGCCGGAAGCTGAAAGCACAGACTTTTTCCGCCACCCGTCGGAAATACCGCCAGCGCGGGCCGTCCTGCCAGCAGGATTTCAATCACTTCCCGCTGCCCCGGCCGGAATTCACCGTGGCCGAAGGTGTTTTTCAGGGTTGTTTCCGGCATGCGGGATTTCATGCCACAGCCTGCTCAAGCTGCCAACCGTCATTTTCGAGTGAACCGGGTTGGTTCAACGAACCAACCCGGTTCGTTCGAATTTCGATTTTTTGGATGTCAGTTTGGATCATGTTTTTTCTGGCAGATTTAGCCGATTGTTGAAATTCCAAAGAGTGCCGGTTTTCAGGTTTTGAATCTGTTAGAATTTTGCATTTTGGAAGTGTTTTTCTTGCAATGATTTTCGCTTTTGCCAAGGGTGGGTTTTCGGGTGTTCAATGGAGCAAAATCGGCACAAAATCGGCGTTGTCGGCACGGGATTTATTTCCCGTGGCTTCGTGAAATCGCTGCGACACCATGCCGACCTGGAGCTTTCGAAGGTGCTGAGCCGCCGGGATCCGTCCACTTGCTCAGAGTTCCCCAGCCCCGATGCCATAACGAATTCAGCTGCCGAGCTGATCGAAAACAGTGATCTGATCGTCGAATGCAGCGGCGATGTGGTGCATGCCACCGAGGTGATTCACGAGGCGGTGCAGGCCGGAAAACCGGTCGTGACGATGGATGCGGAATTTCACGTGACGACGGGTTCCTGGTTCGCCGGGAAAGGGTATGTGTCCGAGGCAGAAGGTGACCAGCCGGGCTGTCTCGCGGCGTTGTACGAGAACGTGTTGCAGATGGGGTTCCGTCCGCTGGTACTGGGAAATGTGAAGGGTTTCCAGGATAAGAATCCGAGCCGCGAAAGCATGGAATTCTGGTCGGAAAAACAGGGCATCAGCCTGGAGATGGTGACTTCGGCAACCGACGGCACGAAAATTCAATACGAGCAGGCGCTGGTCGCGAACGGATTCGGCGCGGACATTTTTGATGGCGGCATGATGGGCGCGGAGAGCGACGACCTGTATGCCAGCGCAGAGGAGCTCGCAGTAAAGGCGAAGGCTCACGGGCGCTGCGTGAGTGATTTCGTGGTGATCCCGAAATCGCCCTACCGCGTCTTTATCGTGGGCGAACACGACGAGGATCAATGGGATGCGCTGGAGTATTACAAATTTGGCGAGGGTCCGTTTTTTGTGATCCCGACGACGAATATTCTCTGTCATTTTGAAATCGTAAAAACCATCCGGCGCGCGCTCGCGGGCGGCCCGGTGTTGCTGGACAATTCCGCCACGCCCCGTATATCGATCGCGGCGGTAGCAAAGCGGAATTTGAAAAGAGGCCACAAAATCGAGCACGCCCTCGGCAATTTTGACATCCGGGGCGAAGCGGTGCGAATTCTCGAAGCACCTGATCACGCGCCGATGGGCCTGCTGAATGGTGCCGTGCTGGAGGCCGACCTCGAAGCCGGCCAGTCGATTGAATTTTCTGATGTGACGATCCCGGAAAGCCTCGCGTTGACTGCGTGGGGCGGGATCCTGGAACGCTGTAAGCAAGCTGGGAACGGACCCGTCGCGACCGCCGCATGAGAAAAAACCAAGCCTCCCACCTCTCCATGAAACATGAAACTTGAATGCTAATACTCAACCTGTTCACCTGCTTTGAGCACTCAATCTGCACCCCAATCTGCACCCCAACTTGAAACCGGAGAAAATCCACTTTCAGTCACCGACATGGAGCTGGAACAGCACTGCCGAAGTTGCAGTGGTTCAACGTTTGAATTGATCAACTTTGGCGATCAACCGTTGGCCAATGACCTGTCCCTCTCTATCGAACAGGGAGTCACCACCTTTCCGCTCGCTGTTCGCGTTTGCGATCACTGCGCTCTCGCCCAACTCAGTTACTGCGTCGATAAAGAGATTCTCTATTCCGACTACAACTACATTACCCCGGAGAGTGATGAGTTGACCCGCCACTACGCCGACATCCACAGCTTCCTGAAAGGATACGGCTATTTGTCCACCGATTCCCACGTGCTGGATATCGGCTCGAACATCGGGCGGCTGCTCGCGTTCCTGAAGCCTCACGTGCGATCCATTCTCGGTGTCGATCCGGCCCGAAACGTCGTCGATATGGCCATCGATCACGAAATCCCGACGTTTGCCCGCTTTTTCAACCGCACCAGTGCGCGGGAAATCGAGGAATTCTCCGGCCGGAAAGACGTGATTTTTGCCCGCCACTGCTTTGCCCACAACGAAGACCCCGGCCAGATTCTCGAAGGAGTCCCCGATATTCTCGCGAAAGACGGTGTACTGGTGATTGAGAACGCCTATTTCCGCGACACCGTGGAAAAAGGCGAGTTCGACCAGGTCTATCACGAGCACATGTACTACTACACGCTGCGCGGCCTGAGCGGGATTTTGGAAAACTACGGGCTGAAACTCGTCGATGTGCACCACTCGGATGTGCACGGCGGCACGATGATGTTTGTGGCGAAATATGCCAGTTCCAAAACGGAGCCCAGCCAGCGCGTTCGGGAATACCTGGCCGCTGAGACCGAAATGCACACGCCGGAATACTACGAGAAATTCGTCGCTCAGATCTGGCGGAACAGAACAGACATTCGTCACCTCGTCGATGAACTCCGTGCTGAGGACAACACGATTCACGCATACGGAGCCTCCGCGAAAGCCACTACGCTGCTGAACTACTTCGGCCTGACAGATTTGCAGATTCCCTACGTGGTCGATTTCACGCCGACCAAGCTGGGGAAATACATCCCGCTGGCCAATATCAAGGTTATCAGCGAAGAGGAAGCCGCCGTGAGCGATCCGCCGGATTACTACCTGCTGACAATCTGGAACTACCGCGACGAAATCATCCGCAAAGTGCGGGAATCCGGCAACACGCATACGAAATTCATCCTCCCGCACCCGACGGTGCAGATCGTCGAGGATCCGGTGGATTAATTGAACAGAGCCGGTGCGGGGGGACCCGGTTCTTGATTGATCGATTTTCCTGCCGCAAGATCAGCGGGTCCCGAAAATTTGCCGCATGGACGAAGCCTCATCCGAAGACCCTGATTCCTCACCGGATCCCTCGCCCGAAACCGAAGACGCAAAGTCCGGTTTCGACTGGAAGCGCTGGCTGCCGTGGATCGTATCGGCGGTGATTTTTACGGTCTTCCTGCCGCTGTTCTGGCATTGCGCACAGAACCGGGCGGAGAAATTCAATTCCAACCTGGTCGAAACTTCGAGGATTGACGGAAAAATCGTCCCCATCATTTTTCACTACGACCAGCACGTTTACATGAACACCGGCCGGCTCATGAAGCGGTCGGGCTATACTTACGTCGTCCCCCGTCACCGAACGCCGGGTTACCCGTTTTTGCTCTCCCTGCTGTACGATGCAGACCACGAATATCAATTCACCGACGGGGATTCCAGGCGGGTCAGCGACCACTTTTTTAAACGGGCCAAGCTCTTCAACATTATCGTTTCGATAGTCTGTATCATCGTCCTGTTCCTGTTTGTGACGCGTTATGTTTCCGTTTGGTTTGCGCTGCTGTTTACCTGGTCAATCGGCTGGTTTCATTTCATTTTTCGCGCCCCGTTCGTGCAACCGGAGGTCCTGTTCACGACCCTCGGATTCATCGGGTTTGTCCTGATGGCCCGGCAAATGATCTCGCCGACGTGGACCCGTGGTGTCGTGGCCGGTGTCCTGATGGCCGCCGCATTCATCATCAAGGCGGCGATCCTGCCCCTCGTGGCCCTGTTTTGCGCCTGCTTTGCCCTGAAATTTCTCTGGGAACTGTGGGGTGATTTCCGCGCGAAAAAGTTGAAATGGAAACCCTGGTTTCTCGATGTGGCCAAAGGGATTGTCGTGCCCGTGTTCTTTTTCGCCCTGCTTTCCCCCTACATGATCCACACCTGGAAAAAGCACGGCAACCCGATCTGGAGCGTGCACTCCCAGCACTTCATGTGGCTCGAGGATCGCGAGGAAAAACACAAGTGGCGGCTGCTGTTGGCCACGATCGAAGAGGAGGGAAAAGCGCCCGAAGACGCTCCCAGCAAAGAAAACTACTTCAAGAAACACACCTACAAAGAATTCATCGAACGGTCCCTTTTCGGAGCACAGAAATCGATCGAGCGGGTCGCACGCGAATACCGCAACGCCTACCGGTTCCTCACCCGCCGTGTGGTCCGGACGGCGAACGTCGTGATCGTCCTTGCATTTCTGGCTGCGATTCCGGCAATCCGCCGGAAATTCTTTACGGAAGATTCCCCGCGACTCTTCGATTACATCAAGCAATACTGGTTCCTGATTCCCTACTTCGGCCTCTTCTGCCTCGGTTATGCCATTTTATACGGGGCCTACCAGACGATCGGGGCCGGGCCGCGGCTGTTTCTCTCGATGTATCCGGCTGTGCTTTTTTCCATCTGGTTGCTGATTGACCGCCTTCCGCCCACCCTCGTCCTGCCGATCAAGGACGGCATCAAGATCCCCGGCAGACCGGTCTTCCACGGAATTGTCGCCCTTTGCCTTTTGCTGGGCCTCGTACACAATTTCAGCCACGAACTCTACCGCGTCATCGGCGCCGGATAGAAAAATCGAATGAACAGGGTTGGTTCGGCGAATAGACCCTGTGGATCGTGGAAATGCCGGATCGATTCGCGCGTCTTGCACTCGCCGGCAATTTACGGAAAAATCACGGCATGAGATTTTCCGCCTTCCTCCTCACCCTTCTCGGCGCGTTTGCCTTCACCGGCTCTGCCCAGGAGAAAACAGAGCGCCACCTCATCCTTCTCATCGGCCAATCGAACATGGCGGGGCGGGCGAAACTGGAGGCGGAAGACAAAAAACCAATCAAAGGCGCGTTTCTCTGGCACATCGGGGAGAAAAAATGGGGGCCGGCGCTAGCACCGTTCAATTTGCATTCGCCGTCGCGAAAAGAAGTCAGCATGCAGCGCCTGAATTGCGGACCGAGCTTTGTCCGGGCCTATTTGGAAGCGAACCCCGGCGTTGAAGTCGGGGTGGTTTGCGCCGCGCGAGGCGGTTCGTCCGTCGAGCAGTGGAAAAAGAAAGGGAAGGACAAATTCCAGCTCTACAAACACGCAATCGAAGCTGCCAAAGCGGCGAAAGCGAACGGCGGGGAGTTCAAGGCGATTCTCTGGCACCAGGGCGAAAGCAATTCGGGCGACATCAGCGATTACGCCAAAAAATTGACCGAGTTGATCGAAAATCTGCGGAGTGATCTGGAACAACCGGAAGTGCCTTTTGTCTATTCCCAGCTCGGCCAGTGGCGGCCGGAGTATGGCGATTTCAACAAGCTCATCGTGACCCTGCCGGAGAAAATTCCCCATACCGCCTGCGTCACGACCGAAGACCTCACCGCGATGGACAAGGCCCATTTCGACACGAAGAGCCAGCGCGAACTCGGCCGCCGGTATTTCTCCACCTTGCAGCCCCTTTTGAAAAAATGAGATTCTTCGTCTGTTCCATCCTGATCGCCTTTACCGCGCAACTTCTGCCCGCACAGGAAACGGGAGATGCCGATCTGCCGATTAATGCACTGATTCTCGAGACCATCCATAGATCCATGCCGAAGGGCGGCACCTATGCGAAATACCGGAAGGAATTGCCCGGGGACAAGCGCTTCGATGATCTCTACCAAACGGTGGCCGACCTCGACAAAGCCCTCGCCGTAAAACCCGGTGGCGGCTTGAAAGTCGATCCTGACAAAGCCAAAAACTACAGCTTTTGCTCCAGCGCGACCTACCTGCTCTTCGGCGAAGTCGTCGAGAGTCTCCAGCAATCCGGCGCGGTCGAAAAGAACGCCAAGCTCAACAAGGAACTCGCCTGGACCGGCTCCAAGTTCGATGTGATCCAGGGAAAACTCGATGGCGTCGGGATATTCGGCCACTGGAACGCCGACGGTCCCGGCACGGCTGCCTTGTTTCACCTGCTTGATCTCGGGCCGAATTTTACCAGCTACGAAAAAGCCCGACCCGGCGATTTCATGAAGATTTTCTGGAATGAACACATCGGTAAAGGCGAGCGCGGTCACCTCGTCGTTTACCTTGGCGAAACGCGAGACAAAAAATCCGTCAAGGTCTGGTCCAGCCAGACGGAGAACGACGACGGTTCGGCAGGGTACGGCATCATGACCGTCGAAAAATCCCGTATCAAGCGCGTCGTATTTTCCCGCCTACTCCGGCCCGAAAATCTGAAGCGCTGGCTCGATTTGCCGGAGGAAAAACGGACGAGCGACTACCTCGTGCAGATT
>JABDJT010000451.1 GCA_013003335.1 Verrucomicrobiales bacterium
AACGTAATGCGTCCCGTTCTCCGGATTCCAGCCCATGTAAATCATCACGTGGCTGACTTTGTGCCCGGAATTCCAGGTTTTGCCCCAGAAAATCAAGTCGCCCGGCGCCAGCTTGCGAAGCAATTTGTCGGACGCGCGATTGCCCCGCAGCTTGTTCAGGGTGCCTTTCCTGTCGAGCCATTCATACTGCAGGTAACTCGTCCGCGGCACGCCTTTCAGGCCAAGCCGCTCCGTCAGAATGTATTGCACCGTTGCCGAGCAATCCAGCCCTCCCCGATCCACATCATCCGACCCGAATTTGTAGGTCAAATTCCTGTCGGCCAGCTGGTGGGCCGCGAGCCGCAGATTTTCCACTGTCGGTTCCAGCGGCCCGGTCATCGGAATCGGTTCCGGTTCCGGTTTTGGCGGCAAATCGGGAGTCGGCGATTTCCGGGGTCGCGGAAACAGGCTCAACCGCCTTTTTTCCGGAACCGGTCGGACTTCAGCCAGGGGGACCACAGTCGGGGAGGGATTTTGCAAGGAAGGCGCTTGCCGATTTTCAGAAACAGGATTCGATGGAATCGGCGGTGGCGGAATTAAATTCGGACGCGCGACCGGGAGGGCGCCCGTTCGCCGGGCAGCGATGGGCGGACCCGATGTCCCGGCCAGCAGGTGCGGATTTTTTTCGGCATAACGATCCCGCATCGCATTGGCTTCCCACCGGTCCATTCCCGCTTGAACCGAGCTTGCGAACCCGATCAGGAAAAAGGCGAAAACTCGGCTTCTCATCAAAAAATTAAAAAGATTCCAGTAATTTACCTGATTTTTTAAAAAATTAAAGATTCTTCAGAATTCAAGATTTCATTGACGTTTTGCTCTCAAACAAACTAAGGTCCGCTCATGGCTCCGCGATCGTCCAGTTCATCGTCTTCGCTCGGGGCCAACTCCTTCACCTTCGCCCTGCTGTCCGCAGTTCTGGCCGCCATCTCGATTTTTACGGAGTGGGGACGGGTTTCCCTCCAACGGGCAACATCCGGAGACGGCTCGATTTTTGATATCGCCGAACGCGCCCTGGGAAATCTCGCCACCGCCGGGAGGGTCTACGGTTCTGAAGGCTCGGTCGCACTGGGCAAGCTGGAAATTCCCATGTGGCTGCCGTCCGTCCTGACCATTGCGGGTGCGGTCTTCCTCGCCCTCCGGATCCCGGTTCCGAAAGTGCTCAGCCTGATCCTGATTGCGATCGGCGGCGTGTTTGCCCTGTGGATGATGATATTCGTGCTCGACGATGGAATCGGGATCGGTTCGATCCTTCTCGCGATCGGAGCAGCCCTGGGAATGGTCGCAGGCCGGAAAACAGCCTGACACTGACCTGAAAACGAACCAACAGGGTCTGTTCGTCGAACCAACCCTGTTTCTTCGTTTCTAAAAAGATCGGCGAAATGCAGCCGCCGCCCAACCGGCGCCGGGGTTCAACCCTCGACTTCTTTTTTCCACTTGGCGAGAGCACCATCAGCATTGCCGGAAACATCAGCGCGGCCTTCCTTGGTGATCACGGAGCCATCGGGAGCAAGAACGACCAGGGCCGGAATTCCGCGAACGCCATATTTCTGGCCGAGCGCGTTTCCGACGTCGGAACGGTTCCCGGCGACGGACAGCCATTCCATGCCCACCTCGGAGATGTATTTTGCTTTTTCCGCTTCCGAATTGTCGAAGCTGACAAACACGATCTCGAAATCATCGCCCTTGTTTTTCTTGTGAAACTCCACAAGCGAAGGAGTGAACGCACGGCACGGAGGACACCAGTGAGCCGAGAAATAGATCGCCACGATCTTATCTGTCAAAACGTCATGGGAGACCTCCTCGCCTTTGGCATTTTCCAGTTTTTCAGGGAAAATTTTAGCGACGGATTCGACTTTCTTTTCGTCCTGCGCAACGGCCGGGAGGGCCAGCGCAGCCAGCATGGGAAAAAGGAGGGTGGTTTTTTTCATGGCAAATGATGTGGGTGTTGTGAGACGCTCTGGAGCACTTAACCTAACAGTTAGAACGAAATATGAGAACATTCGTTGGCCTTTTCTTTGTCATTTTTTTGTCAGGAACACCTCAGGCACGGGCGGATGGCCCCCCTTTCCAAGCCTGCGGGATCAAGATCGGAGAGGTCTCCACGAATTCGGCAATCATTTGGACCCGCCTGACGAAAAACGCGGAATCCAATCCGGCGAGCGCGCCCTGGTTTGAGATTCATTTTGAAAAATCCGGATGGGTGGAGGCGACGGACATGAAAATGATTCGGGAGCCCGCGCTCGGCGTCCGGTTCGATGAGGGGGCGAAGGATGAAAACGATATCGCCTTCGCGGTTCCGGGCATGCC
>JABDJT010000209.1 GCA_013003335.1 Verrucomicrobiales bacterium
ATGATGGACCGGATGGACGAAATCGCAGCTGGATACCGGACCCGCGGCGAGGACGACGAAATGGTGCTGCAGGATTTTCACACCTTCCGCCAGGCTCTGAATGTCGCGTCCGGGGATCAGCGGTTGCTCGTGTTTATCGCGGCGGCGCAGGATCAGCAGGACCGCGTGAAGGACAACCTGCGCCCGGTGTTTGTTGACGCAGACGTTATCGGTCGGTTTCACGTCGATTTCGCCGGCGGCCAGACCGACGCGGAGTGGGCGGATGAAATCGAGAAGACGAAGGGCAAAACCGGGATTTTCGTGATTCAAAGCGGGCAGTTCGGACAGACCGGAACGGTTCTCGAACAGCTTCCGCTGACTGCCTCCGGGCCGGAAGTGAAAGACGCGCTGCTCAAGGCGAACGCCGAATTTGCCAAAAATGAAGAGCGGAAAAATTATTCCGACCACGTTTCCCAGGGCCGACGCCAGGGCGTGTATTTCAAAAACGGAATGCCTTACGGCGAGGACCGCGACGGTGATGGTGAAATCGATCACCGCGGCGGAGCCAGCAAAGCGAAAGGCGGTGGCGGCGCGCCGAAAGGCGACATGAAAGGCAAGGGCAAAGGCCCGAAGGGGATGAAAGGAAAAGGCAAAGGTAAGGGCGGCAAAGGCGGCCCTCCGGCGGAGGAAGAGTGAATTACGCGTAATTCGCCGCCAGCCGGTCGCGCGCTGCTTCCAGTTTCTTTCGTGAGGCATTCAAGCCTTCAAATCCGCCGTGCTCAATTCCGCAGTATCCCCGGAAGCCGGAGTCGAGCACGATTTTCAACATGCGATCATAATCAAGATCGCTCTGGTTTGATTTGTCGTCCCAAACCCGGTCCTTGACCGAAACTCCTTTTGCCCACGGCATCAGCTTTTTAATCCCGCGATACGAATCGTAACTCTCGCCGTCCTTGATCCGGAAATTCCCGAAATCCGGCAGCGTTCCGCAGCGCTCGTGCCTGACCGCTTTCATCACTTCCGCAAGCCAGTCGCCGTTGCTGGAAAGCCCGCCGTGATTTTCCACGATCACATTCAGGCCGGCTTCCGCTCCGTGTTCCGTCAGCTTCGCCAGCCCATCTGCAGCGAGTTCTACCTGTTCCTCCCAGGTTCCGGAACTGCCTGCGTTTACCCGGATGGAATGACAGCCGAGGAATTTCGCGGCACCGATCCACTTGCGATGATTTTCCACCGTCTGATTTCGCTTCGCCTCGTCCGGATCCCCGATATTTCCTTCGCGGTCACACATGATCATCAGGCTTTTCACTCCGAGATCTGCGGCCCGCTTTTTCATTTCGGCGAGGTATTTTTCGTCCTTCGCCTTGTCCATAAAGAACTGGTTCACGTATTCGATCGCGTGAATTCCGTGGTCGTGAGCCGTTTTTGCAAAGTCCAGGTTGTCGATATTTCCCGACTTCAATTCGCGATTGATCGTCCATTGCGCCAGCGAAATTTGGAAAAGGGGAGCCTTCGATTTTGCGCGGGCATTCATGGAAAAAGCAGCGGTGGCCAGGCCGGAGGTGGCGAGAAATTGACGGCGGGAGGTTGTGAAAATTTTCTGCATAAGAATTGGAATCTACCACCGATCGGTCCTACGAATCAACAGGGTTGGTTCGGCAAACGAACCCTGTTGATTCGTAATATGAGCGACGAAACTGATCACGAAGAAATGCGGTATGGCATGCTCGGCGAAGACACGAGCAGCACGGAGGAGAAGCTCGAAAAGTATACGGGCGAAGTGGACTGGGCGTATCTGAAGAAGCACTTCGAAGCCGGATCGATGTTGTGGGTGGATCCGTCGCTCGATCTCGCCGAAGTGGGAAAAGCGTTTTCCGATGACGATACGGCGGCGGTTTCCGCCTGGAAAAAATCGGGTGACCTGGTGCAGCCCTCGGAACCTCACGCGGTGCACTGGGAGCAAACCGAAGCAAGGTTCCTGGCGCTGGTTGTCTCTCCATTTGTCCTCGCCCAGCCGCTGGATTGAGCGCCTAGGAGTCTGATTTCCTGTGGATTGCCAGTTTCCAGGTGGCAAACGTGACCGCGCTGCCCGCGAGTCCGACTAGCGTGAAGAACATTAGCATTACCAAACCGATTACGATCAGTGGACCGGTTGAACCGGTCAGAAAAAGAAAGGCAACCTGCCCGACGTAAAGGCCGATCGGAGCAATCCAGAAAAATCGGGGCCCGGGTATCGCTGACACCAGCCCCGCGAGGAACAACGCGGTGGGAAAATAGGGGTTCGAGGCATCCCAAGGCTCCGCTGCTCCGGCGATTGCGGGCGAAAAGTGCCAGATGGCCCATCCGATGCCGATGCTGATGAAGCAGACCAGAAAAATTTGGAGGCGTGGCAGACCAGCGATCATCCTCCACACATTGCAGCACCGGTGCGGGTTCCCAAAATCGATTTTTTCCGGCCGTATATCGATTTGACCGATTCTGCGGCCCGTACAAAACAAAACCGCTGACCCGGTTTCCCGGGCCAGCGGCCTTTAAATTTCAAGATTGATGGGGATTACCAGTTATCGCGATCTTTGCGACCACCACGACCGCCACCGCCACCGCGATAACCGCCGCCACCTCCACCACCGCCACGACCGCCGCCACCGCCACCGCGGTAACCGCCGCCACCTCCACCTCCGCCGCCGCCGCCACTGCGACGTTCTTCGGCTTCGTTGATGCGGAGTGGACGTCCGCTAAAATCGTTTCCGTCGAGGGCTTGCATAGCGCTTTCCGCATTTTCGCGGCTGTCAAGGGTTACGAATGCAAACCCGCGCGGACGACCGGTATCCCGGTCGAGGGGCAGGTAAAAATCGGTGATGACACCGAAGTCTTCGAAGAGTTCCCGGATTTCCAGCTCTGAGGCTGAGAACGGCAAATTGCCGACAAATAATTTCATTTCTTTTCTTTCTATTAATTACACACCGCAGGACCGCCCGAAATTTCTGCTTTCTGACCCGGCCTCAAGCCGTCGAACTCGACCTCGAAAAACTTCTCTTCCACGGAACAAATTCACCGGTTTGAATCCCGCCAATTCAAAAAAATTCGACTCGGCGGCAACAACGGTATCGCACAGTCACCCCTGCCAACCGGATTGCGAGCGGTTTTTTCGAATTTCGACGCGTTTGCGCCGTTCCGCATCCGCGACGGCGCGGGCATGATCCAGAAATGATCCACATCAATCGGTTTTTGCCCGCTGTATTGGGACTTTCCGCCACCCTCGGCATTGGCCAGGCACAGGAAAAACCCCCATTCGAGATTGATCTCACCGTTGCAACCGAGGGTTTCGACAAAAAAATGTGCTGGGTTCACGGGCGGGCCGGAGCCATTCCGCCGGGTGCTGTCGGCAACGAAGGCCGCAAATCGCCCTTCGTTGTCATGACCCTTCAGAAGCTTCAGCTCTCCGGGTCGGACATTTTTTATGCTCTCAACCAAATGACGACTCCCGCAGCCGGCGAATCACAGTGGACCCCGCCGATTGAACTGGAATCATTTCGGCGCGTCCCGTTTTCCTTCGGGGAAAAGACGGATCTCGAAATCACGGTTTGCGATTTCTGGCCCGGCTGGCACGCAAAGAGCGGAAAACTTCTCGGCACGGGACACACGGTCGTTTACGAGAACAACCGCGTCATGCATACCCGGCCTAGGGGCGCCGCCTACGCAGTTTTCCGACCGGAAACCGGCGACTGGACGCCGTGGAGAACGGTGAAAATGCCGAACGACCCGAAATTCGTAAACTGCGGATCCGGATGCGTGCAGCGGGTTGATTTGGAAAATGGTGACGTTCTCCTGCCAGTCTACTTCAAGGCTCTGAAAGCCCCACACTACGCAACGACCGTCCTCCGTTGTGCCTTTGATGGCACGGACTTGAAATATCTCGACCACGGCAGCGAGTTGTCCGTCCCGATCAAACGCGGACTGTACGAGCCGTCTCTCGCTCATTTCAAAGGCCGGTTTTTCCTGACGATGCGAAACGACGACCACGGCTACATCGCCGTTTCAGAAGATGGAAAAGCGTTCTCCGAACCGAAAAAGTGGACGTTCGACGACGGCTCGGACCTGGGGAATTACAACACGCAACAGCACTGGGTGACCCATCCTGATGGCGGGTTGTTCCTGGTTTATACCCGTCGGGGCGCGGACAATGACCACGTCTTTCGTCATCGTGCTCCTCTTTTCATCGCCCGGGTCGATCCGGAAAAACTGCAGGTGATTCGCGCGACCGAGCAGATTCTCGTTCCGGAAAAAGGCGCGCGGCTCGGCAATTTCGGTGTCACGAGAATCAGTGACGACGAGACCTGGGTGACGGTGACCGAGTGGATGCAGCGCCCCGGACCGAAATACAACGATCCCGAAGGGTTGATCAAGCTTGGTGCCAACAATCGTGTATGGGTCGCAAAACTCCGGTGGCGGAGAGAGAATTGAGAGCGAATCAACCGGAGCGGTTCGTCGATTATCGCTTTGGGACCACCGGTCTCACACTGCCTGGAGCAAATTTCTGATCAACTGGTGGGGGTGATGCACGAGGGCACGGTGCACAAAAATCGGAGGGAATATCAACCAACAAAAAAGAACGCCGACGAACAGGATCCAATATTTTGCGAAACCTGATACTTCGATTTCAAAGTCGATTTTGCTTCCCTGTTCGGTAGGTTCAATCCGGAATCGTCCTCTCTTGGGCAAGAGAGGCGCACTCGAAGTAAGGTAGGTGCCATGCCGAAATTCGATCTTTTCAGGGGAAGCTTCGAGGATCTCAAAATTTCCGCTCGCCAGCAATGTCTTCAATTGAGCAAAAACTTCTCCAGGTGGCAGATTCGATTTTTTCGAGCCGGTAATCATGTTATTGCGGAGTAACGATTTGGCATCATCGCGAAAAATTCTTCAGACAGAAAGCAAACAAGATTGAAATTCGGCAGGGCAGTTTCGTTCACTCGACCCTATTGATTCGAAACTTCTATCCCGTTGCCGGGTTCGATTCGGTAATGAAACCGAATCTGATTGTTGTCTTTGGCTCGCTGAGTTTGTTTTTTTCCAGCTTTTCCACATTCGCCGAAGATTGGCTCCGGTTTCGGGGACCAAATGGAACGGGTATTTACGATGGAAAGAAAACGGTCCCAACGACGTGGAGCGAAGGCGGGGAAAATGTGAAATGGAAAGTCGAATTGCCGGGGAAAGGAATATCCAGCCCGATTCTGGTCGGTGACAAAATTTTTCTCACGACTTGGAGCGGATACGGGATTGATTTGGAAAACGCGGGCGAGCAGGAAAATCTTCAGCGGCATCTCGTTTGCTTGAATCGCAAAACCGGCGAGGAAATTTGGAACAAGGCGGTGAAAGCGGAACTCCCCGAAGACCGCTGGGGCGGGATGATCGCGCAGCACGGATACGCCTCCCACACGCCGGTATCGGATGGTGAACGGGTCTACGTGTTTTACGGGAAAACCGGCGTCTATGCCTACGATCTCGACGGAAATGAACTGTGGAACAAAAGCGTCGGCACGGGTCGCGATCCGCGTGGCTGGGGCACGGCTTCCAGTCCGATTCTGCACAAAAACCTGCTGATCGTGAACGCGGCGATCGAGGACCGGGCGATCTACGCCTTTGATAAGAAAACCGGCGAGGAAGTGTGGAAACAGCAGGTCGACAGCCTCACTGATGTGTGGTCGACGCCTGTGCTGGTCGAGGCTGGTGAGGGTGAGGAACGCAGGACCGATTTGATTGTGCCGGTGCCGTACGAGGTGTGGGGAATGAACCCGGAGACGGGGAAGCTGCGCTGGTACTGCGAGGGGATTAACTCGAGCAACGTTTCTTCCAGCCCGGCGGTGGATGGAGATACGGTCTACATCGTCGGTGGCCGCAACGGCGGAGCGCTAGCGGTGAAAGCCGGCGGCAAAGGAGACGTCACGAAATCGCACGTGCTCTGGAGCGACACGATTCGAGGCCGGATCGTGTCACCGGTGGTCCACAAAAACCAACTCGCGTTTGTCCGCGACGGAATCATCACCTGCCTGGACAAGAAGACCGGTGACGAAATTTACCGGGCCCGGGTTGAGGCCAATGCTCCGCAGCCTGCCAAACTCGCATTCAACGGCGGAAGCGAAGAGTTTTTCCCCGTGCAGAATCCGCGCGGAAAAGGTGGAGGGTCTGGCCGCGGTTTCGGTCGTGGCGGATACGGCGGCGGCGGACAGGATTATGCCTCTCCCGTACTGATCAACGGAAAAATTTACGCCTTCAATCATCGCGGCGAGTGTGTCGTCGCCGAATTGGGCGGCACGGAATTCAAGCAGATTGCGTTCAACAGGCTCGGTGATGGCGGCCAGACCTGGTTTCATGCGACACCGGCGGTTGTTGACGGCGAGATGTTTGTTCGATCGATGACCTCGCTGTATTGCATCAGTGCGGCGAGGGAAACAGAGTAGAAACGAACAAACCCTGTTCATGCGTTTCTCGCGGGTGCGCCATTGCCATCCGGTTGCCAGTCTGAAAAAATCGGCGGTATGAAGTTGCTCTCCGCCCTCCTCCTTTTCTTCGCGATTTCCAGCACGGCTTTCGGCCAGGAATCGGAAAAACCCAACGTGATTTTTATCCTGACGGACAATCACGGAGCGTGGACGCTCGGCTGCTACGGCAATCCCGAAATTCAAACGCCGCACCTCGACAAGATGGCAGCGGAGGGTATGCAGTTTCTGCGCGGGATGGCGAACAATCCGGTTTGCTCACCGACCCGGGCGACGTATCTGACAGGCCTGATTCCGTCTCAGCACGGCGTGCATTCGTTCCTGGATCAGAAATACATGATGGGGCCGGAGTCGTATTACTCGCTGGAGGAATTCGAAACGCTGCCCGAAATTCTGCACTCGGAAGGCTACGTCTGCGGGC
>JABDJT010000453.1 GCA_013003335.1 Verrucomicrobiales bacterium
CTGTACACCACCGGCTTTTCCTCGGGCTTTTTTTCACAGCCCGTCGGGAATATCAGCGGAAAAATCAGGAGGGAGAGGCGTCGCCGCATCCGCCGATTTTACCGAAACCACCGGCGATTGCGAACGAAATCAAATCCGTCCTTCTTCGATGTCATAGACGTCGAACCAGTAGTAAACGATCTTGTCCTCGGGAATGTATTTCGGGATGTAATCCTCGAGAAATTCCTGCAATTCGATCGGCATTTCCGAAATTCGCTTGTATCGCAGGTCGTTGTTCCACTGGATGATCTCCTGCTGGTCTTTCACCTTCGAATTCTCCTGGATCCAGTTTGCAACCGCCTCGTCATCCGCCCCGGTGGCCACGAATTCGCGAAACGCATCGGCGGTGATTCCGGTGAAATCGAAGAAGAGGTTGTCCAGCGGGCAATCGAAGTGGTATTCGCCCAGTGTTCCGGCGATATCGGCACGGCATTTGTCGAGCGTTCGTCCGGCCACGACGTATCCGCCGAGGACACGGCGCGGGCTGCGGGGAAATTCAGTATTCAGATCGGGAGCGTTCATAAGCGATACGACGACATGCTTTGGGTTTGCATTACAGTAAATCGAACCCACAGGCTCGCCTCGAGGCCAAATCGGAACTCTAGATCACCGGCCCTTCGACATCCTTCCACTTCCCGTGGAATTCGCGGTAGACGGCCGGGGAAATTTCCGAAGGCTTGATCTCGCTGCGGCCGCCCCAGAAGACATTGGTGTACTCGACCGGCATGCCGATCGATTCCAGGTGGGCATCGATCGCCGCCTTGTGCTCGTGAACGCGGTCTTTGTCGGTCCCGTGAATCACGCCCATAATATTGACGCCGCCGAACTGCGGCCCGCCCTCCCGCCAGTAACAATGCGTCATGATGTCATGGCGGCCGATTTCGCTGCCAGCCTCCTGCTGGCGACCCTCGGGCACTTTCCAGTGAAACAGGGCGTTGAACCGGGTGACTTTCTGGCCCGTCGAACTGGGCTTGACGTGCTCCAGGAAGGTGGAAAATCGGCCAATCACTTTTTTCTCATCGAGCTGCTCGGCGATCTGGAAAAACGTCTCGAGATCGACTCCGGCTTTCGCTGCACGGCTTTCCCACGGATTTTCGCAGATTTCATCGGGAGTCAGCTCCTCTTTCATGGCGAGAAGAACTTCCCATTCCAGCGGATCGAGTTCGACGGTCCGGGTGGTGTTCATCACGGCCGGTTCATCGGACTTTGCACCGGGCTCCATCGACTTGCGGCGAACGTGTCCGACCCCGAGAGCGAAAATGCCTTTCGCGGGCATGAGGATGAATTCGTGAGCGTCGGTAAGTCGTCGCAGAACCTCGGCGTGTTCCTCCAGCTTTTCGCCCTGCGGAACTTTCAGCGTCGTCCAGAGCTTGTAATCGCTTCCGGAAATTTCGCGATCTGTCGAGCGTGTCACGACGTGCCCGGAAAACGGGTCTTCGCGAAACATCCAGTCGAAGGTGGCATCCAGCTTGTCCGGATCGACTTTCCACGCACAGAGAGCGCCGTGAGCGAGTTTCGTGGCGAGGAGAGTCTGGCGGACCCGGCGAATCACGCCGGCTTCGAGCATGGCCCGGATCCGCTCGAGGACGACCGGCAGTTCGACGCCGGATTTTTCAGCGATGTGCTGAAACGGCTCGCGTTGAAAGCCGGAAACCAGATCTTCCGAGATGGCGAGAATCTGGGCATTGACGGGGTCCGTGTGTTCGACAGGGAGACTCATGGCTGAAACTGATTACGAAAATGCGGGTCGGAAATAGACCCCTGATTTGGAAAAAGGAAAGGCGGAGTCTTTCGACTCCGCCTTTCAACCAAGGGAAATTCCGAGTAGTGGACACTCAGAAATTCAAATTCTACCAATAGGTGCGGACACCGACGAGGTAGCTCCACCCATCCCAATCGGCATTGCTGGCGCCGTCGAGATTGGCGTATTCAACTCCACCCATCAGCTTCAGCTTGTCACCGCAGATGCGATAGTTGAAGCCGGCGTAGATGGAGTGGTAATCCTCACCGCGAGTGTTGACTGGCGCAGCACCGCCGCGACGCTCGTAACGGCTCTGCAGGCGGACGCCTGTATCGCTGTCAGAGGTCATGTAGGTGTAACGGCCGACCAACTGGAGTTTGTCGGTGAGGTCGTAGTAGGGCAGGAGTACCACGCCAAACACATCGTCATGGTTGGCGTCGTCGGTTCCTTTTGCTCCGATGAGATCGGTGTAGAAGCCCCATCCGTCGAACTTGTTGTGGCTGCCGAGCGAGAAAATGTGCTCGTACGCTTCCACAGCATTGCTCGCCGGATCCTGGTCCGCATAGAAGTAGTCGAAACGAATCGTGGTCACATCATTGAGTTCGTATGACGTGCGCGACATCGCGGCGACTCCGGCATTGAATTCCGGGAGATTGACGTCCCCTTCGAACCCACCGGTGTAAATTCCGGCTTCCTGGGTCAGACGGTCCGTCAAATTGTAACCGGCAACGACACCCCACAGCTTGTCGGGAATCACCGTGTTCACGATATTGGATCGCTCGAAGGTAAGAAGACGCTTCGAAGACGTTCCATATTCCTGGGTGATTCCCGGCTTCTGCTTACCGACTTTCACATACAGGTCATCGGTCGCCTCCCAGGTGATGAACATGGTATCGATGTCATCGAACAAATCTCCGGAGCTGCCGAAATTCCGCTTGAGGTTCCAGGATGTCTGAAAAACGAACTGATCCAGGAATCCGATCTTCGCTCCCAGTCGGACCCGGCGGTTTTCCCAGTCCGAATTGGATCCCTG
>JABDJT010000221.1 GCA_013003335.1 Verrucomicrobiales bacterium
AGTCCGAGGAATCAGAGCCGCTCCTGTCCGACGCGCTTTACGAGGGCGTCCGCGATGCCGTGGCCAGCGGGTTGGAGGAATCACTCGACGAAGCGAGTCAACTGACCCGCTACAATCGCCGCGAAATGGCCCGCGAACCGGAGCGGGATGCCGCGCGGGCGATCGATGAATTGAAAGAGGATATCGAAAAAGCCGCCGAACGCGTGCTGGGTTCCGAGGCCGATGCGTTGCGTATGGCCCGCAGCGAACTGGATGATTTGATCGAAAAAGCCGAAGCCGAAGCGAATCGCCTCGGCGGAGAGCAAAACCCGAACGAAAATGGTGAGCCCGGCGAAAACACTGAGCTGGCGATGAACGACCCGAACGGTCAGCGTCGGGGACCGAACGGCGAAGACGCTGAATCGAATCAAAAGGGTCAGGGTGAAAACGAAAATCAGGAGCCCGGCGAGGGCGGCAAAGGCGAGAACCCGGGCGAAGGCGAGGATTCTGAAAATCGTCAGCCCGGCGAAAAAGGCAGCGGCAAAGGTGAGCAGCCCGGTGACGGAAAAGGCGAGAACGAAGATTCCGAGCAGCAAAAAGGCCAGCCCGGTCAGGGCAAAGGAGAAGGAAAAGGTCAGGAAGGCGAGAAAGGAAAGGGCGAAGGCAAAGGCGAGGCCGAGAAAGGTGAAGGACAGGGCAAGGGACAGGGGAAAGGCGAGGGCGAATTGGCCGAAAATTCTGAACAGCAGGAGGGCGAAGGCGGCAAAGGCCAGCAGCCCGGCAAGGGCGAAGAAAAAGGCGAAGGCAAGGGCGAGAAAGGTGAAGGAAAAGGCAAGGGGCAGGGCAAAGGCCAGGGCAAGGGGCAGCCTTTGGAGTTGGCGGAGAACGGACAGCCGCAGGATGGAAAAGGCGAAGGCAAGGGGCAGGGCAAAGGTGAGAAGGGTGAAGGGAAAGGCGAGGGCAAAGGTGAAGGAGAAGGCAAGGGCGAAGGAAAAGGACAGGGCAAAGGCTATCGGCAGGGTTTGGCGAACAACAACAATCCGAATCCGCAGGGTGAAGGCGGCCAGCCATCCGGCGGAGGAAATCGCCAGGCCGGCGGAGGCCCGAACTGGGGCGGCGGCGATGATCGCAGAAACGGCCCCCCGCGCGGCGCGACCACGCAGGCCGGCAAACCGCTCTTTTTCAACCGGCCCGAAGAGGAAGTCTCCGACGCACCGATCACTGGGGAAGGCTACGAAGAATGGGCCAACAAGCTCGGTAATATCGAGGAAATGCTCGAACAGGAAGACCTCCGCAACGAGATCGCCAAGGTTTTGGACAACGCCCGCGCCATGCGGATCGATTACCGCCGCGACAATCTCCCGCCGCAGGTCAACGCCATCGAGACACGCATCACCAACCCGCTCGTCGAGCTGCGAAATCAGCTCACCGAAGAACTCGCCAAACTCGACAAGGACAACCCCCTCGCCCCCATCGATCGCGATCCCGTGCCGGGTGAATTTCGCGAGTTGGTGAAGAAATATTACGAGGAGTTGGGGAGTGGTGAGTGACGGAATGGACCTTTGGTTCACGGGCCTTTTCGGCTAAAATGCCAAAGCATGATCCATCGTATTCCCTTCCCCATTCTCCATCTCACCGCAGTTTTTTTCATTCTCCCGTTCGGGGAAAACCTGAACGCACAGGACCGGTCTCCGTTTTCTGTTTTCGAGGACACGAAATCTCCCGATGGCCGATTCGCGATCGCGTGGGGCATCAAGAATTCCGCGAAGCCTCCGGGAAAGATCGACGATCTCAGCGACGCGGAATTTGACCTGATCGAGAACTACCTGGTCGACACGCAAAAGGGAGCGATTCTCACCGCGACGGGAACCACCTATTTCCCGGGCAAAAACTACGGATCGATTTCTGTTTCATGGCGGGAAGACAGCCGGGCGGCGATGATTGTCGAGGGAGGCAAATGGGCAAACGCCTATTCCGCGGTCGTTTACATCACTGATCCAGACGATGAATGGAACGCGTGCTCCGATGTGATTCCACTGAACCGGTCGCTGGACGGGGCGCTCCGGGCCGAAATCCTCAAGCGCCATCCCCGGAAACGAAAGGCGATCGAAGATTTCGTGATTGGGGCGTACCCAGTCAAATGGACGGGCGAAAATCGCATCCTGCTCGACGTGACCGGCGAAGTTCCGAAGGACCTGGATTCCTTTTTCTACGAAGGAAAGCTGGAGGCCAATCTCCCCGGTCCGAACCTGGTCACGATCGGTAATCCGCCCGGCCGCGGAGGGGACACACCTACCGTCGACGCAGAATTGCAAATCACCGCCAACTCAGCCGGGCCCATCAGGATCGGCATGACAATTGGGGAAGCACGACGGGCCATGAAAAATGCCAGTTTCGAACGATCAAGCGACGGCGAAGGCATCGCGATGGTCAGCGTGATTCCCGACGGGAAAACAGAAGCCGGCCTGCGGTTGTATGCCGGCGAAGAGGATCCGGACTCCGAAATCGACTTGGGTGCCAAAATCGAATTCATCGAGGTGTGGGATCAGGCCTATCAAACCGCCGATGGTATCTCGGTCTCGACCCCGCTGGAAACAGCGGCCAATCAATTCGGCGGCCTTCGCGAACTCACCATCAGCGAGATCGAGGCGCGGGAATACGTCCGATTCGTGCAGCAACCATCCGGTCTCGTATTCCGCGTCAATCACCCCGACGACTCCGCCGGCATCTACGGTCCAGACCCTTACATCACCAAAAAATTCAAACCCGGCGCGAAACTTTTCAGCATCGAAATTTACGGGCCGGATGTGATGTCGGATGACAGCGTCGCCGGCATCAAGATTGATTCCACGGAAGCCGAGGTCATGGCGGCCGCGGAGGAGAAAGAACTGGGCGAAGTCTTCAAGGGGAAAGACGAAATCTGGGAGGTGTTTGGTCAGGCCGTGCAAACCTGGATGTTTCCCGAAGCCGGGCTCTCGATGGACATGATTTCCGACGAAATCGGAGGACCGAAAACGGTGCTCTCGATCCGGGCGAAACGACCGTTCGCGCATTCGACCAGCATGGGGATTCGATTGGGTGACCCAAAATCGAAAGTGATTGAGGCATACGCCGATTTCAAAACTGACGAAGAGGAACTGGACGGATTTTTTGAAGGACAGGACACCCACCTGGTCGGTTCGATTTACGGAGGAATGGTGTTTACCTTCGAAGACG
Organism: Verrucomicrobiales bacterium; assembly: GCA_013003335.1. Lineage (GTDB taxonomy): Bacteria > Verrucomicrobiota > Verrucomicrobiia > Verrucomicrobiales > DEV007 > JABDJT01. The sequence continues at coordinate 3,196 of JABDJT010000221.1, forward strand.
GCAAACTGGCCGAGATGTATCTCGGTGCATCGGCGGAATGACCCGGAACGAATCAATAGGGTAGGTTCGATGAATGTACCCTGTTGGTTCGGAAAAACGGAAAAATTACCCCGTCGGAGCCGCACACATCGGACAGAGCAAACCCTTGCTCTCCGAGCTGATTTGTCGTTTGCTCTCAACTCGGAATGCACCTTCCTCCCCTCGCAACCACCATCGTTTTTGCGAACGAAAACTGGCTTTGGCTGGTCATCGTTTTCGGCGTCGGGGCTTTGCTGTTTCTCGGGCTCGGCTACGCGAAAAGCCCGCTGCGCGGGTGGGTGCGATGGCTCGCGATGGGGCTGAAATTTCTCGGACTGGTGCTGCTCGCGCTCTGCCTGATGGAGCCAATGCTGGTCGATGAAAATCCGAAAAAAGGCGCGAACGATCTTGTCGTGCTGGCTGACAACTCGCGCGGGCTGGCCGTGAAGGGCGGCGGACAGGGAAAAACAGCGGGTGAGGAAATGGCGGAGTTGATCGGCGGGTCGGACGGGGAATTGCCGGGATGGATGGAGGACTTGAGCGACACGTTTCGCCTGCAGACCTACACCTTTGATTCCCGCCTGAAACGCTCGGCCGATTTTTCTGATTTGGATTTCGAAGGCGACGCTTCGGCGCTGCTCACCGCCGTCAGCAGCATTCGGAAACGCTACGAAAAACGGCCGCTGGCCGGCATGCTCGTATTTTCCGACGGGAACGCGACGGACAGTGATCTGCTGAAAGATTTGCTCGCCGATTTGAAAAAACAAGGCGCGGGCCGCGAGGAACCGGTGCCGGTTTTTCCGGTGGTGGCGGGATCGGATTTGAAGGGCGGCCGCGATCTCGGAATCGAGGCGGTGTCGGTCGCGCAATCACCGTTCGAGGACGCGCCGGTGACGATGACGGTGGGCGTCCGCAGCTTTGGCGAATTCGAGGGCTCGGAAGCCACGATCGTCGTCACGAATGAGAAGGGCGTGGAAGTTGCGCGGGAGCCGGTTTCCCTCGGTAAAGACGGCAAATCGCAAAAGCGGGTGCAGGTGAAAGGCGTGCCGCCCGGCGTGAATTTTTACAACGTGGCGGTCTATGAGAACGCGGTGGCCGACCTGATCGCGAAGCCGGATGAACTGGCCAGGAAAGCGAAGGAACTGACCCTGGAAAACAACGCGCGGCTCGTGGCGGTTGATCGCGGAAAAGGACCCTACCGGATTCTTTACGTGAGCGGTCGGCCGAACTGGGAATTCAAATTCATGCGGCGCTCGGTTCGGGCCGATGAAGAAATCGATCTCGTCGCCCTGATTCGAATCGCCAAGCGCGAGCCGAAATTCGAATGGCGTGGCCGCGAAGGCGAAATGTCCAACCCGCTCTTCCGTGGCTTCAACAGCGACGTGCCCGAGACCGCCCAGGAGTACGACGAGCCGGTCCTGATCCGGATGAATACGAAGGACGCCGAGGAACTGCGCGACGGATTTCCCAAGACCGAGGAGGAGTTGTTCGCGAATTACCGCGCCATCATTCTCGATGACGTCGAGTCCGATTTTTTCACCGCCGAACAACTCAACCTGCTCGACCGATTCGTCGGCACGCGCGGCGGGACGCTGCTGATGCTCGGCGGCGGCGAAAGTTTTCAGCAGGGAAAATGGAACAACACGCCTGTCGGCCGGCTTTTGCCGGTGTATCTCGACCGGATTTCACGTGGTGCACCCGCCCACGAAGCCACGTTCAACCTGACCCGCGAAGGCTGGCTCGAACCGTGGGTCCGGCTGCGTTCGAAACAGGAGGAGGAAGATACCCGGCTCGCCTACATGCCGGAATTTTACATCGTGAACAAAATCCAGGCGATCAAGCCCGGAGCCAGCGTGTTTGCCACAGCGACCGATTCGCAGCAGCGGCAGATTCCCGTGCTGTCTGTGCAGCGGTATGGGGAAGGCAACACCGGCGCGCTCGCGATCGGCGACATGTGGCGCTGGGGGATGAAGGATTCAGAACTGCGTGATGACCTGGAAAAATTCTGGCGGCAACTGATCCGCTGGTCCGTCGTCGACGTCCGCGACCGGATCGAAGTGGAACTCACCCGAAACACCGACGGCGCCGTTTCCTCCATCGAGCTCGAAACCCGCGTCGCCACTGAAGCATTCCGACCGCAGGACGACGCCACCGTGAAATTCGAGATCGCCGGACCGGGCGGCAAGGAAGGAAAAACCGAGATGTTCGGCGAACCAAGCCTCGAAGAAGCCGGCCTGTTTTCCTCCGAATTTTACCCGTCTGAAGCCGGCGGTTATCGCGTCAAAACCAGCGTGCGGGACGGCGAAGGCACCCTGATCGGGGAAAAAGAAACCGGCTGGGCGCTGAACCCGGCTGCCGATGAATTCAAATCCCTCGTTCCCAACCGCACTCTTCTCGAAGCCATCGCCGATGCCTCCGGCGGTAAAGTTCTCGCCCTGTCCGAGGTCCCTGATTTCGTCAACTCATTGCCGGATTTGAAAGCCCCGCTCACCGAAAAAATCAGCCGACCCCTCTGGCATATGCCGTGGATTTTCCTCGCGGCCCTGGCGTGTTTCGCGGGAGAATGGGCGCTGCGGCGGTGGAAGGGAATTTTGTAGAAAAGAATGAAGAAGTCCGGATTCAGAATTCAGAACTTATTTGCCGCTCTCACAATCGGGATGCTGGGTATGGCCCCTTCTTTTTCGGCCGACCTCAACGTCATCCTCGTTGTCGGGGCGGAGGGCGCGGAGGAATTCGGCGAGAAATTTCGAAAGGCGGCGGAGCAATGGCAGGAGGCCTGTGAGAAGGGCGAGGCGGAATGCGTCACGATCGGTTTGGAAAAAGTCGATCCGGAAAAACCGGATCGCGACAAGCTGATCGAAGCGATTGCCGGGAGAAAAGAATCCGAGCTTTGGGTCGTGCTGATCGGGCACGGCACGTTCGACGGGCGGCAGACAAAGTTTAACCTGCGCGGGCCGGATTTTTCCGACGAGGAAATCGCGGAGTGGCTCAAGGATTTTCCAAAGCCGCTCGCGGTGATGAACACGACCTCCGCCAGCGCTCCGTTTTTGAAAACGCTGTCGGGCGAAAACCGCGTCGTCATGACCGCCACGAAAAGCCCGAACGAAATTTTTTACGCGCGATTCGGCGAATACCTGGCCGAAGCCGTCGGCGGCCTCGAAGCGGCCGATCTGGACAACGACGACCAGGTTTCTCTCCTTGAATCGTTTCTCTACGCCGCCAACCAGGTGGCGGAATTTTATGAAAAAGAAGGCCGGCTCGCCACCGAGCACGCCCTGATCGATGACAACGGCGACGGTCTCGGAACCCGCCCCGACTGGTTTGAAGGCGTTCGTGCCACCCGCATCGCCGCCAAAGGCGCGGAACCGGACGGCGAGCGAGCCCTGCAGCGTGTTCTCGTCCCGAACGAGGAGGAAAAACGATTACCGGTCGCGAAACGGGAAAAACGCGACGCGCTGGAACTGGAGGTCAAAGCTCTCGTCCGGAAAAAATCGGAGATGGAGGAGGAGGATTACTACCGGACCCTCGAAACCCTGCTGCGCGAGATTTCGAAAATCTACCAGTCGGTAGAGAAAGAATCCGGTTCCTGATTTTTTTTGCCCGAATCGAACCGACAGGGTACGATTGGCAAACCAACCCGGTTGGTTCGTCCGTCATGCTTGAACTTTCCAAACGCTCTCACCTCGCCCGTGGCGGACGTATCATCGCGGGTTTGGTGCTGGTCACTCTCGGAACGGGAGCCGTCTTTGCAGACATCGAACCGCAGTGGGCATCGTGGCTGTTTCTCAGCATCGCAACCTTCGGACTGATCGCCATTTCGTTCTGGAAGTCGGAAGACAAGGAGGAATTGAACGAAGAGGACCTGATTGAGATCGCGAAAACGGCGATCAAAGCGGAGGCAGACCGGCTCGACACCAAGCGGGCGGATCTCGAAAAGGTGCTGATGGCCTACGGCGAGTGGATGGAGTATCCGGATTTTGACGAACTCCGCGAAGGAAACTGGGCCACCCAGGAACGAACCGAACAGGACTCCCATGTAGCAAGGCTTCTCGATGTGGAATCTGATTTGCTGATCGACCGGTTTTCCAAGGGCATTTACTGGGAGGACAAGAAATTTCAAACGCGCGTCCTTCTACTCGACCTCTTCAATTTCGTGGAAGCCATCGCAAAAATTTACCAGCCGGAATCGGAAAAACCTCTTCTCGAAACCAACCTCGAATCCCTTTTCAAAGCCGTGAACCGCGCGTCGCTTCAGGTCATTTTGCTGCTCGAAGAATTACCTCTCGTCGATGTGAAAGAGTTGAACCTGCGAAAGGTTTCGGAGGGAGTTCGCAAGGCCAGCAAGATGAAGAAGAGATATGACGAGTTGTCTCCCTATCTCGAGCCGGTTCGCTATCTCTGGCAGGGCAGCAAGCTCCTTCTGGCATCGAATCCTCTCCTCGCCGCAGGTTGGATCGCCGGCTCGGAAATATTCTGGAAAGGTGGAAAAAAAATCGGCAAACGGGCAATCGACGCTTATTTATTGAGCCTGGTTCGGCAGACTCTCGGAATTATCGCCTGGGAAACAGCCACCATCTTTGACCGCACCCATCGCTATCGGAACCCCGATTGGATCTACGCCGTGGAACTGGCCCACCTCGTCAGCCAAGTCGAAATCAATCCGAAGACTTTTCGGGCTGCGATGCGGGAACTGGGAAAACTGCCTCTGCGATCCAGTTACGATCGGATTTTTCTCTACCGCTGCGTCGCCCAGCACGTCAGCCCGAAACCAAGCCGGTTCGCACAGCCGGAACTCATGGAAGCGGCGACACGGGCTCAGATTCTGGAACAGCTTGAACAGTTCTTGAAAACTGAGATCGGCGACGTTCCGGAAAAACAAATCGCTTCCTGGCGAAAGGGAGCGGCGGAGCGGCTTTCCGAATGAACAGGGTTGGTTCATCAAACCCACCCTGTTGGTTCGTCCTGGCATTCCTTTTCTGCCTACCGGCTATTCGCGCAGACATCGCGCTGTACCACAATTTGGAGATCGACCTTCGGAATCCCGAAACTGTCGCGATTTACGTGCAGGTCCACGCGCCGGAACTGATGCTCGACAAGACAACGACGAACTTCGCCGACATCGGGCAGGAATGGCTAGACGGACTTTCCGAAGCCGAGATGGAGACTTTGCTGGAGCGATCGAAAGAGTTTGTCGATCAAACCATCCGGATTCGAATGAACAAAAATCCCGAGCTGAATCTCAATCTCGGTTTTCCGTTTTCTTTCGAGAAATCGGACGATCCGAATGCACCGGGCTCGCTTGTCGCGACGATGCGGTTTCCCAATCCCGGGGAGAAGATTTCGATCGCACTCTCGGAAAAATCGGAAAAACGGATGCTGGTGGCCATCAACCGGTCGGGCGAATTTCCGGAAGCCCGGGATTTGGAGGCGGGAGAATCCTTCGAGTTGGAGTTGCCGGAAAATCCAAATCCTCCGCCCGACTCCACCGGGTTCGGGATCAAGCTCCTGCTCGTCCCCGTCGCGGTTTTCGGGTTGATCGCGATTTTGCGGCTGGTCATACTCGGTGTCATGAAAAACCGGGCCGCGCTCTTTCTCCTCTTCGCTTCTGGATCTTTGTTCGGCCAGGAACTGCTGTTTGAAGCAAACCCTGCAGTGAACTCGGTGGGCATTCGGTTGGTGGATGGCCGAAAGGCGGCTTTCAATCGCGGGTGGAATAATCCGGACGCGCTGTTCCTGACGCACAGTCGAAGGGATATCGTGGAGCACGCCCGGGCTGCGGCGGGGGAATCTACAGAGATTTTTGCGCCGGAGGAGTCGAAGGACACGTTGGAAGGCGCGGAGCAACACTGGCAGGACTGGTGGGAAAAACGCTTCGATTATTACGGCCAGCAGGTCACTAAATTGCCGTTGCGGAATTTCCCCGCGAAAACCTACTTGAAAGACGGCGAGGAAATCGACTGGCAAGGGCTGAAAATTCGCGTGCTGGAAACACCGGGATACACGCGCGACGGCTTGACGTATCTCGTCGAGCTCGACGGCAATACGATGGCGATCACGGGCGATTTGATTTACGAGGGCGGGCAGGTGTTCGATTTGTATTCGTTCCAGGATGCGATTCCCGAGGCGAAAATCGGGTCGTATCACGGCTACGGAGCGCGGATGGCAACGTGGATCGCGAGCCTCGAAAAACTGGCTGCGGA
>JABDJT010000263.1 GCA_013003335.1 Verrucomicrobiales bacterium
GGCTACGTCTGCGGGCTGAGCGGCAAATGGCATCTAGGCGACAACATGAATCCGCAGGACGGGTTTTCCTACTGGGCCACGATGCCAAGGGGCGGGACGAGCAGCCTCTACAATGACCCGGTCATCCTCGATGGCGAGCTTCACAAAAATTCGCCGAAATACATGACCGATCTTTGGACCGAGCGCGGGATCGATTTCATCGAAAAGGTGAAAGATGACGAGAAGCCGTTCTTTCTTTATCTCGCCTACAACGGCCCGTATTGCCTGAGCCGCCTGCTGTTGCGGCCCGCGAAAAACCGCTGGGCGGAGTATTACGCAGACAAACCGATGTTATCATTTCCGCGCGATTCGGCTCATCCGTGGCAGTATTCAAATCTCGATTATCACAACAACATCGTCAGCATGCGCCGCGTCGCGGCGGAAGTGAGCGGGGTCGATGACGGAGTCGGGGAAATTTTCAAGACGCTGGAAAAACATGGTCTCGACGAAAACACGCTCGTCATTTTCGCCGGCGACCAGGGCTGGATGGGCGGCCACAACGGATTTTTCGGCATGGGCGATCACACCAAGCCGATGGCCGCGCACGACATGATGATGCAGGTGCCGTTCCTGTTTTGGCACAAGGGCAAAATCACACCGGCGAAAAGCAATGCGATGGTGACGAACTACGATTTTCTCCCGAGCGTCCTGGATTATATCGGGCTGGACAACCACATCCCGACCGAGCCGAAGTTGCCGGGCCGGAATTTCGCGCCGATCCTGCGCGGGGAGGAGGTCGATTGGCCCACGGAGATGTATTACGAAATGGAGAGCTGCCGCTCGGTCCGCACAGAGCGATGGAAATATGTTGAGCGTCGTTCACCGGATGGCCCGGGCGAGTTGTACGACATGGAGATTGATCCGATGGAGCGCTTCAACCTGTTTGGCCAGCCGGAGTATGCGGATAAACAGGCCGAGATGCAGAAAATGCTGGTCAAGTTTTTCAACGAGTACGCCGACCCGGAATACGACATCTGGAACGGCGGCCGGTCAAAAGCACGCCGTCATCACGCGCCCGAAGATCATCCGGACTACCGGGAACCGAAGCCCCGGCCGTGGAAGGCGACGGTGGAGAAGGGAGTTTTTATCGAGAAGTGACCGGTTCCCGTTGGATCGAAAAAAGCAAATCTGATTCACTGCCGCGACAAGTATGAAACGCCGAACATTTGTCCAAACCTCCGGAGCTGCCGCAGCTGCGACTGCAACAACGGGCCTGTCTCAAGATTCCAACCGCCCGAACCTCGTCATCGTCCATTGCGACGAGCTGAATTTCCGGACGATTGGTTGCTACCGCGATACTTTGCCGGAGGATCAGGCGTTCATGTGGGGAAAGGACGCGGTTTGCGAAACGCCACACATCGATTCGATCGCGAAGGACGGGGCGATTTGCACCAAGTTTTATGCGGCGACGCCAGTTTGCTCGCCATCCCGTTCGACATTTTTGTCAGGGCAATATTCCCAAAATACGCCGGTAACGAACAACAACGTGCACCTCAGTGATGACGTGATCACATTCGCCCACAAACTCGGCCAGGCGGGTTACGCGACGGGATATGCGGGGAAATGGCACCTCGACGGAAACGGGAAACCGCAATGGGCGCCCGAGCGGAATTTCGGTTTTGAGGACAACCGCTACATGTTCAATCGCGGGCACTGGAAGCAATTTGAGATTGTCGATGGCAAGCCCCGGGTGAAGGCGCGCGGCAAGGATGGTCGCGCGAGTTACGATGTGAAAGGTTCGGATGAAAAGTCGTTCGCGACGGACTGGCTGGTCGACCGGACGATTGAGTTTATCGATGAGAAAAAGGACGCCGGACCTTTCGCTTACATGGTCAGCATTCCCGATCCACATGGCCCGGACACGGTTCGAGCGCCTTACGACACGAAGTATTCCGACGAGAAAGTCCAGAAGCCGGTGACCTTCGACAAGGATGCGAATTCCGCGCCGAGCTGGGCGAAGCCGCAGCAGAAATGCAATTACAAGATGGCATCGTACCACGGGATGATGAAGTGCATCGACGACAATGTAGGGAAGCTGATCGCGGCGCTGAAGGAGCGCGGGATTTATGACAACACGATCCTGATTTTCACGGCGGACCACGGTGATATGCGTGGCGAGCATCGAAGGCAGAACAAAGGCATCCCTCTGGAAGCGTCGGCGAAAGTACCGTTCGTGATCCGGCTGCCGGAGAAAATCGCATCGGGATCGCAAATTGATCGCGCGATGAACACGACTGATTTTATGCCCACGATCTTGAATTTAATGGGTGTGGAACGCTCCGGGAAAGAAGAGGGAAGGGACCTGGCCGCGCTCTTCACGGGCGGTGAGGTGAAAGGCGAGGATATCACTTTCATGCGCAGCACCGGCAAGCCGGGCGACACGAAAGGTTGGATTTCGGCCGTAAACCCGCGCTACAAGCTGATCCTGTCAGATCAGGATGATCCGTGGTTGCTGGATTTGGAGACCGACCCGAATGAATTGCGGAATTTTATCGCGGAACCGGAAAAAGAAGAGGTGGTTAAGACTTTGGCAGGAGCTCTGAAAAAATACGGCACTGCGACAAAGGATCCGTATCTGGATCACCCGCACACGGGCGGGGAGTTGGAGAAATTGATGAGTTGAAGTCTTACTTGAAGTATTTCTTCAACACTGCTTTCTCGGACGGCATCAGCGAATCACGCCAGACGGTGTCACCTCCCTGGCCCTTCGATTTCACGGCGCCGGCCTCGGTCGGGCCGGTTTTGACCTTATCCAGTTCGTGCTCCGTTTCACCGACTCCGAGCAATTCGCCCGGCACGGCACGGCTCATGTCCTGGTTTTTCACGCCTTCGATATTGTTCGTTTTCAGGTCCGTTTCGTCGCCGAAAAACATCGGGGCCGGTCCGGGCCCGCGATTAATTCCGCCTTTGCCGCCCATCTTTGCCCGACCGAGCAACGCCCGCATTTCAGCGCTCATTTCACCCATTTTCGGCATGCCACCTTCTTTTCCGGCACCGAGGCCCTGGCAATCTTTGCAGGCTCCGGCTGCCTTCTTGAGCTGTTCACGAAGCTGATCCATTTGCTCCTTAGTAAGCTGGTTGAGCTGCATCTGGGCAAGCTGTTTCGGGTCGATACCCTTCAGTTGTTCCATCAATTCCTTGTTCAGCGGCAGGCTGCTGAGTTCCATGTTTTTCAATGCCTTGTCGTACTCGGCCATGATCATGTCTTTGCCTTCCTCGCTCATTTCCGCCGCGAAATTTTGCAATGCGTTGAGGTCACGCTCGGCGGTTTCGAGTTCTTTACCGAGATTGTTGATCTGCTGGCGCAACGTCTCGCGCAACGTGTCCGTCGCCTCCATGCTGCTGTGGCCAAACCACTCGTCCTCCGGCTGCTTGCGGAGTTCCTCGATTTTCTCTTTCACCTCTTCGATTGCCTCTTCCTCAATCACTTCCTCTTCCTCGAGAGTAGCAAGAATGTCCTCCATTTGTTCCCAGGCACTCGGCTCGGCCGGAGGCAAATCGGCGACCGCTTCCACTTCCGGGATCGGGATCAGGACCGAGGCGGCAATTGCGACGACCGCGACAAAAAACGGAGCAGTCACGACTGGCCAGCGCCATTCGAATCCGGCTGATTTCGAAACCACGCCGTCGTCTTTTGGAACTTCGGGCCATTTACCGACCCCATGATCGGCAGCCGTCAGCGCATTCCGGAGCGAAAGACCTTCCTCGAGGCGGACCAGACCTTCCTGCGATTTGATAAACCGGCGACTCGCCAGCAACCAGGCCCCGCCAAACGCGGCAAAAATGACAAGAGCGGCTCCGCCAATGAACCAGGCGTTTGAAATCGGTTGGTGCAGTGTGCGGAGGATCAGAATTGTCGTTCCCACCAGCAGACTGGCAATCACCAGCATGGGCGTAAACATCTGCAACCACCATCCCGTGTTCACTTTCAAAACCAGCTGTTTCGCGAGATTGCGCCAGATTCTTTCCCGGTCTGTGTTGCTCATAACGGGAAAAGCCTAGGCCGGAAAACAAGGCCGCGCAAGGCGGATCAAGGTGCGGGTTTGTAAGAAATTTGTGAACTTTGCCCGGTGATTCGCGGTGTGAATTCCGATTCAACAGGGTCTGTTCTCCGAACAGACCCTGTTGAATCGTTTTTCCGCAATTTCAG
>JABDJT010000295.1 GCA_013003335.1 Verrucomicrobiales bacterium
GTTTCGAGGCGACGCGGTTTGCGACGGGTCGCCGCAACCGGCACACCTTCGAGATTTACGGAAGCGAGGGAGCGCTCGCCTGGGACATGGAAGACATGAACCGCATCCAGTTTTACAGCCAGAAGGATGATGAAAAAGTGGTGGGATTCCGCGACATCCTCGCCACGGAACGCTGTCACGACTACGTGAACAACTGGTGGCCGCCGGGACACATTATCGGATACGAGCACGCCTTCGTGCACGCCGTGGTCGATTTCATGGATGCCATCGCCGACAACGAGGAGATCACTCCGAATTTCGCAGACGGCGTCAAAATCACCCGCGTTCTCGAGGCAGCTCTCGCTTCCTCCGATTCCGGCTCCCGGGTCGATTTGTAATCACGAATCACAAATCGGCACTTCCCGGTCTTCGTCCGTAAAAAATGCCCGGTAATCCGGCAGGCAAATCGAGATCAGGATGATCACAAGGCCGCCCACCCCGGACCAAAAGAAAATCCCGGCAACGCGTCCAGAAAACTGATCAATTAAAATTCCGAATAGCACGCCCAAATCAACCCTGCCGGTTCACTTCGCTGCTTTCTCTTTGCCCTTCGGTTTCCTGTTCTTGTTCGGCTTTCTCGGCGCCTGCTTCGGAGGCTCCAAGCCGTCATCCGGCTGGTCCCACAACCGATACGGGTCATCCAGCCGTCGCATCTCGGCGAGCAGCAGGGCTTCCATTTCCTTCAATTTTTCGGCGTGCTCGGGCTTCTCCGCCAAATCCTGATCGAGAAATTCGTGCGGATTCTCCGCGAGGTTGAACAGCTGGGTTTCACGGACTTCGCCGTCCATCACGTCGAATTTCACCAATTTCCAGTCTCCCTTTTTCACCGCGCGCATTCCCGGTTTCGTGCCGCCAGAATACGTTCCAAACATCACGTCGCGAATCGTTTCCTTTTCGCCCGTCAGAACCGGTTTCAGGCTTTTGCCTTCGACCGTTTCGGGAATTTTGATGCCGGCCAAATCGCATATTGTCGGGAGCGAATCGAGCAGGTAACCGTTGCCTTCCGCGCGGCCGGGATCGATCCCGGGACCTTTCACGATGAAAGGCACACGCCAGGTGTGCTGGTAGAGATTCTGTTTTCCCTGCAATCCGTGACGCCCAATCGCCATGCCGTGGTCAGCCGTGTAGACGATATAGGTGTTGTCCAGCTCGCCCATTTTTTCGAGCTGCTTCAGCACACGGGCAATCTGCTGGTCGATGTATTCGTTGCAGGCAAACTCCCGCCCCAGCTCGTTCCGGATCGTTCGCTCGTCGCGCCGCTCCCACACGCCCGATACGGAAACCTCGTCGCGCAGGCCCGGGTGGCCGTGGTGAAACGGATGCTCGGGGAGATAATTGATCGGCAGCGGCGGCTGTTTTTCGTTCGCGGGCGGCAGTGACTTCTTGTCTTTGTGATTCACCGCGCCGTATTTCGCGAGCAATTCGGGCGTGCCGTCGCGGACATCGTGCGGGTGGGAAAAGCCAAAGTAAATCAGGAAGGGATCCTCGTCTTTCTCTGCCTCGCGGGCCTCCAGATACTCCATGACGCGGTCGCCGTGCCAGGCGCTGCCGGTTTCCGGCGTGCCACCGCGTTTTGTTGCATCGTGGACTACCTGGAATTTGGCATTCGCACCGGCATAGCTGTTCCCGCGCTTGCAGGTTCGCATCGTGTCGTATCCCGCGCGGTTGAAAACTTCAGCCATGACACTGTCGAGAATGTTGTCCGGACAGTTTTTCCCGCCCTGCCAGTTCGGCAAGTGCCACACCGTCCGCCCGCACATCACCATGTGCCGGGACGGCGTGCAGACCGCTCCGCTAAACGATCCCATCTGGTAGGCCCCGTCGAGCACCATGCCCTCAGCAGCGAGCTGATTGATCGTCGGCGTGTCGCAAATCGATTTCGGGTCGTAGACCTTCAGGTCAAACGGCGACTGGTCGTCGACGATGATGTAGAGGATATTGGGGTTTTTATCCTGCGCAGTCAGCGCAGTCGCAGCGAGAAGAGCCGCATACAAAGTTGTGAAAAATTTCATGAGGGAAGAATGGCCGAATTCCTCCTGTTACGCACTCCCTCGATTGCGTGGATCAGCTGAAAATTTTCTCATCTCGTTTACCTTGGCGGATGTCCAATCGACTCCTCGCTATTGGCGACATCCACGGCTGTCTGACCGCCCTGGAAAAGCTGGCTGAAGGCGTCGGCTTTTCCAAATCGGATCACCTGGTTTTCCTCGGCGACTACGTAGACCGTGGACCGGACACAAAGGGAGTGATCGATTTCCTGATCGGTCTGCGTGATGAAGGGTACAACGTCACATTTCTCCGTGGAAATCATGAAATCATGATGCTCGGTGCCGTGGGCAGAAGCGGAGACAGCCTGATTTCCTGGCTCGGGGTGGGTGGTGACGAGGCGATGGAATCCTACAACGCGGATTCTTTCGATGACGTGCCGACCGCTCATTGGGATTTTCTTCGCAACGATCTGCAGCCCTGGCACGAGACAGAAAACCACATCTTCGTTCATGCCGGCGCTTCTCCCGACATCGAAATGCATGATCAATCAGACTTCGTGCTCTACTGGGAATTTTTCGATTTTCCCGAGCCCCACCAATCCGGCAAGACCGTCATTTGCGGCCACAGTTCCCAGAGAAACGGCCGGCCTCTATCCGTGGGACACGCAGTTTGCATCGACACTTTTGCCTACGGCGACGGTGGCTGGCTGACCTGCCTCGACCCAAATGCCCAAACCTGCTGGCGCGCCAACCAAGCCGGCCAATTTCGAGAAGAATTGCTGGAAGAGATTGCGAACGAGGAGTCGGTGAGATGAGGAATTGCGCCAATCCGGTTCCCCCGCAATATCGCCATCGCCATCTGACCCGGTTCCCGTCTATCCTTCGTCATGAATTTTCGCTGGCTCATTTCCTTGCTCGTTTTCGCAACCCCCTCAACCCACGCCGGCGAACCGATCCTCTCCGACGAAACCTCCCCGGGCGTCCCGAAAGCGGAAATGGTTTCCGCTTTTCTGAAAAAAGAAGCCTTCGCATTTCTGGATCGGCGACAGGAAGCCTTCGAAAAAATCGAATCGAAGGCGGACATCGAACAATGGCAGGCGGAACGTTGCGACTTTTTCAAAGAACAACTCGGCGGATTTCCTGAAAAACGAACGCCACTGAACGCCAAAGTCACAGGTACGCTGGAGGGCGACGGCTACCGGGTCGAGAAAGTGATTTTTGAATCGCAGCCCGGTTTTCACGTCACCGCGAATCTTTACCTGCCCGAAGGCGACGGGCCGTTTCCCGCTGTTCTCCATCCGACGGGCCACAGCGCCAATGCGAAGAACCGCGACGTTTACCAGATGGCTTCGATCACGATCGCGCGCGGCGGTTGCGCCGTGCTCTGTTACGACCCGATCGGGCAGGGCGAACGCGACCAGGTTTTCCAGGCCGACGGAAAACCCTATTCCTCCACGCTGCAGCACACGCTGATCAACCAGGGCATGCACCTGCTCGGCTCCAACACGGCTCGAACGATGATTTGGGACGGCATGCGGGCAATCGATTACCTTCAAAGTCGCCCTGACATTGATCCCAAGAAAATCGGCTGCACCGGCATTTCCGGCGGTGGGACGAATACGAGTTACCTCATGGCACTCGACGACCGGATCATCGCCGCTGCGCCCGGCTGCTACCTCACCGGCTACCGCAGCCTGCTCAACACCATTGGTCCGCAGGATGCCGAGCAGAACATCCACGGGCAACTCGCGTTCGGCATGGATCACTCCGATTACGTTTTGATGCGCCTTCCCCAGCCGACTTTGATCATGGCCGCGACGAGCGATTACTTCGATATCGAAGGCGCCTGGCGGCTGTTTCGCGAGGGCAAACGTACCGCGACCCGCCTCGATTTTCCCGAGCGTGTCGATCTCGTCGAACCCGACACCGATCACGGATTTCCGCCCGGCATGCGTGTCGCAGCGGCGAACTGGATGCGGCGCTGGTTGTTGGAAAACGACGAGCCCATCGGCATCGAAAAAGTACCAGTCGCCGTTCCGGAAGAGGAATTGAACGTGCTGGAAACCGCCGCTGTTTTGGAATTGGACGGGGCGAAATCGAATTTTGATCTGACTGCCGAAAGGTGCAAAACCTTCGCCGAACGGCGCGCCGAAAATACGAAGCCGGAAAATCGCGAGGCGTTGCGAAAAAAAATCCGCGAGCTGATCGCGGCCCGCGAGATTGCGGATTTGCCGGAGCCGAAGGTGAAGAAGGTCAGCGAAAACCGGTTCATCATCGAATCCGAGCCGGGCATTTTTCTGCCTGCGCATCTCGTCTCGCCCGGGCGCGTAGCGGGTCGATTGCATCAAGCAATCTTCCTCCACGGCGGTGGAATCGAGGCCGCACTGGCATCCGGCGAGATCGAGAAACTGCAAGCCAAGCTCGCGACCGAAGTGCTGGTCGTCGATCTCCGTGGGCTGGGCGAAACGAAGAAAGCGAACAGCGGCAAAGGTTTCGACGAGCTGTTCGGCCCCGATTGGAAAACGACGACTTTGGCAAGTTTGCTCGGCAAAAGCTACGTTGGCATGCGTGCCGAAGACACCTGGCAAATCGTCCGGGCATGGCGCGAAATTTCCGGCAATGAGAATCTGAAGCCGCACCTGATAGCCATCGGCGAACCAGGCATACCCGCACTTCATGCCGCCGCATTGCAGTCCGAATATTTTGGGAATGTCAGGATTTCTGGCTCCATCAAGTCGTGGATCGAGATCGTCGAAACACCGGTGGTCCGCAACCAGCAGCCGAACCTCGTTTTCGGGGCGCTCCGGGAATACGACCTGCCGGTGTTGCGGGAAATGTTGGGCGAGCGGTTGACTTTCGAAGATCCAGCTGGTGTGGCGGACGGCGTGAAGTAGGATGGCTCTCCAGAGCCGTCATTGCAACCCCTGCACAATTTCCACCGGGCCAGATCTGACGGCTCTTTCTTACCCAGCAAACGCGAATGCCGGCACGCCTTTCACTCCCGGCTGTTTCACAATCGTCCGTCCGGCCAAATCATCGCCCACAGTTTTATCAGACTGACCCGTCGTCACGTAAAGGTCTGACAAATCATCGCCGCCGAACGCGGGAGCGGTGACCTCCAGCGTGGGCGATTCGAGAATCTCGAGCGTTTTCCCATTCGACGAATCGAAGCACATGACCCGCCCTCCGTGGCACATCGCAACCCACAAATTGTCATCTTCATCGATCGCCATTCCGTCCGGCGTACCGGGAAACCCGGCGGTGTCGACCACGGTTCGCTTCCCGGAGATCGCGCCCGTCGTCAGATCGAAATCGAAAGCCACCACTTCATCGGTCGGCGAATCGATATAAAACATCGTGTCTGCCGCCCGATTCCAAACCAGACCATTCGAAACTGTCACGTCGTCGAACATTCGGTGCACCGAGTGATCGGCATCCAGCCGCCACATGGCCCCAACCGGCTGGCGCGGCTTCGACAGGTGCATTGTCCCTGCCCAGAAACGTCCGGCGGGATCACACTTTCCGTCGTTGAACCGGTTGTCCGGCAAATCCGATTCAGGATCAGTGATTGCCTGCGTTGCGCCGGTTGTGAGATCGAGAAAATGAAATCCCGAATCGCCCGCGATAACGAGTCCGCCCGATGCGCGGGGAACGACCGTGCCGACGCGTTCGCCGACGTTTGCGATGGTCTCCGAGCCGGTGACCGCGTCGAATTCGATCACGAGATGACCTTCGATATCCACCCACAGAAATTTCCCGTCCCACCAGATCGGGCCTTCACCCCACTGTGCTTTCGTGTCGCCAATCGGCTCAAATTCTGACATGCAGCGATCCTAGCTGGAGCGATCACTTTTTCAAGCTTGCCAAATAGGCAAGAAGATCAGCGGCTTCCTGCTCGGTGATCAAGTTCAGCAGCCCTTCCGGCATCAGCGAAACCGGCGACGATTTGCGGCGGCGGATCTCGCTCTTCGGAATGACCCGTTCGCCCTGAGTCGGGAATTTCAAGGTGACCTCGTCGTCCGTCTCGGCCCGGACAAAACCGGAAAGCACGTCATCGTTTTTCAGTTCCACCATCCAAACAAGATACTCCGCCGTGATCGTTTTGGACGGGTCGGTGAGACTCTCCAGCAATTGTTCGCGGTTGAGCCGGTCGCCCGCATCGCTCAACCCGGGACCCAGCTCAGTTCCAAACTCACCGATCTTGTGGCAGGCGAAGCAACTGGCCAGTTTTCCGGTGGGAGAGAGCAACGCCGCTCCGTTTTTCGGGTTTCCTTTCAGGCTGAGGATCTTGCCCGGATCAATTTTTGCCGGAGCAGGCCTCTCACCCGGAGGCCGGAACCTCTCAAAGAGCGCACGGACATTCTGATTCGGCGAACCCAAACCTGCTTCGATCGCTCTCTGCCGACCTTCGACTTTCAAATCTCCCGTCACGACAGCGTGGGCCACCTGCATCGCCAGGGACGGATCCGTAAATTCCTTCGTGGAAATTTTCGCAATTTCAGCCGGCTCGACCGGCTCCTCGGTCGGCATTTCGGCCACCCAGTCCCACAGCAATCTGGCAGCCTGGGTATCCACTTCGTGTGATCCGAGCGGCGGCATGTGACCGTTGCCGATTGCGCTGATCCGGTAGTTCAGGATCGATCGCCACGGCTCGCCGGGAACAATCACGCGGGCGTCCGACAGCCCGAAATCGCCCCGCGTCGACATTTCCCAAACGGTGAACGAATCGGATACGGGACGCTCAAAATTTACCTCCAGCGGAGCGCTGCCGCCACCGTGACGGCGATGACAATGGGCGCAATTCGCATGCAACCACGACCGCGCGCGGGTCTCGATTGCTTCCCCGCCGCGGCGGCTGTTTGCCAGGTTTCCGCTGACATTCCGGTCGAAGAATTCTGCATTTGTCAGGGCAAGATTGACTGCTGTCTCGCGAGGCGGCGTATCAGAAAAGGCGGTAAATCCGGCCAGCTGCATCGGTTCAAAAGCAGGCGTAAACTGGTTCCACATGTTGTGGCAGCGCATGCACTCGGCCCGGCTGTGAATGCGATATTTCGGTCCGCCCTTCCACGATTTTTCCGGCACATCGAATTCGACGCCGTCCGTTTCGACCAGTTCCGCGTCGTTCCCGTCGTCCGCCCAGCGGTAGCTGTAGCCGGCCCACGCATCGCCGTCGAAGTGCAAAATCTGCGTTTCCACTGGTCGTTTTCCGAGCCGGATGGTTTTCGCCAAAACCGCATCGGCTGGCCAGGTGGTCAAGGATTTGTTCCGCCGTTGGATCACGGTTTCGATTTGCGATTTGTCCGGCAGGGCCACGAATCGGGAGGCGGTCGCGCCGTCCTGCCACATCGGTTCGTGGATCGAAAACTCGTAAACGCCGGGAGCCGGTTCCTGTTTTTTGACGTCAGAAAACAGCCCGGTTTCGCTCAGCTGGCGGGGAAAACCGGAGGGTTTCCCCGCCTTTGGATTCGGGACAAGCCGGTGGATCGTCGACGGTTTTCCGTAGTGAATGTAGTAAAGCTCGCTGTCATTCCCGAGGCCGAAGGTCGAGAT
This sequence comes from Verrucomicrobiales bacterium, assembly GCA_013003335.1. Lineage (GTDB taxonomy): Bacteria > Verrucomicrobiota > Verrucomicrobiia > Verrucomicrobiales > DEV007 > JABDJT01. Next base: position 7,578 of record JABDJT010000295.1, read on the forward strand.
TTTGTGGGCCGTGTCAGCGATCTCGGTTCGCTCGTTCTCGCGCAGTGCCCAGATTTTTCCCGTCTCGTAATCGCCGTAAATGTAGGCACCTCGCAGTTTGGGAAGCCGGTCACCGCGGTATTCGTAACCTCCCGTGATGGACGCCGCTTCCGTGTGGGAATGAGCCGACACCGGCGGCAAAATGGGTGCGAGATTGCTGGCCGTTTCGGGCTTGATCGGATTGCTCGCCTCCATCGCAGACCATCCGTAATTCCCGCCGCGTTCGACGAGATAGATCATTTCCCAAACCTCCCAGCCAACATCCCCGATCCACATCCGGCCTTTCGAATCGAAGCTCATCTTCCACGGGTTTCGGAATCCGAAGGCCCAGATTTCGGGCCGCACATTTTTGATGCCGACGAAGGGATTGTCCTCCGGAACGCGATACATGAGCCCGTCCGATTTTCCGTTCACATCGATCCGCAGCACGCAGGAAAGCAGGTCGGAATTATCCTGGCCGGTGTTCAACTTGTCCGGCGGATTCGGCTCGGTCGCGTCGCCGGTGGTGACGTATAGCATGCCGTCCGGGCCGAACTGCAGATTTGCCCCGTTGTGTCCTCCGCTTTTCCAGGTCAGCAGAATCTCCTCCGTCTCCGGCAGAAGTTGAGGCGCACCGTTCTCCGCAAACTCGAACTGAAAGCGCGAAAGCTTCGTGCCGGAATCCGGTTCGCCCGCAGGAGCCGTGTAGGTCAGAAAAATCGTATGATTCTGTTTCCAATCCGGGTGAAACACCATGCCATAGGCACTTCCTGTTTTCGGGTTCATCTCCTTCAAATCGGCGAACAACTCCAATTTTGGCGCGGCGTCTTGTTCCCGAAACGTCCAGATTTTTCCACCCCGTTCCATCACCAGGAGCCAGCCTTCGATCGCGATCATCTCCAGCCCGTTCGTGATTTCCAGGCCTTCGAAAACTGGTTCCGGCACGTATTCGCGCGGCGGATCGGGCGAGCCCTGGATTTTTGAATTCGTCCATGGAACCCGCTCCTGACCGAAACTGGAACAGGCCAAAACGATGAGGAAGGCTGCGAAAAAACGTTTCACGAATGAACAGGGTCTGTTTGCCGATCCAACCCTGTTGGATCGTTGCGGGATTTACAATACGCCATATTTCTCAAACGCGTCCGTCGCGCCCAAGCCGTCGCGAATGGCGTCGCGAACCTCATTTTCGGCGTGCACTTTTTCCCAGGCTGCCGCCAGCACTTTGGCCTCGACCTCGTGGGGAACAATCACGACTCCGTCTTCATCGGCGAACACGAAATCACCCGTCCGAATCGCCACTCCACCGACTACCACCGGTTCATCGCGCGAAATGACGCGCTGGCGATGCAGGCTGTCGTACGGCGAAACGCCGCTGGCGAACACGGGAAATTTCATTTCGCGCATCGCGGCGATGTCGCGGACAGCCCCGTGAACGATCACACCGACGCAGCCCGTATTTCGTGAAGCGGTCGAAAGCAATTCGCCCCAGATGCCGGATCGCGTGGAGCCCTCCGCCGCCGCGATCAGCACGTCGTCAGGCTTGCAATCGTCGACGGCTTCCAGCTCGATTTTATACGGCTCCAGATCTTCGAAATCGATTTCCTCCCACAGGGTCGTCCGACAGCGACCAGCCAGCCGGTTGATCCCGGTCATGGGCACGAGGGGCGCGTCGATGCATTGTTGCCGGTATCCCGCTGCATCGAGCGCGTCGGAAATGACGGCCGAGTAGAGGTGTTCGCGGATTTGCTCGAGAGTAGGTGGCGTGGCCATAAATCACTTCTGTTTCGATTCGGACTTTTCACTTTTCAACCGTGCTTTTTCCTCCGCCTCCCGCGCTTTCACGTCTTTTTCGTGCTTGGAAAACGATCGGAAAACATCCCCGACAACCTTGTCGGCCAGCTGACCGAGTTTATCGAGAATCACGGCTTCCGCTTCGGGGGCCAGCGGCGACATTTCCGGCTCATAGCCCCCCACTTCGTAGGAATCGGCCGTCGCAATATACCCCACCCGACCGTTGGCATAGCCCACGATAATCGGGATTGCCCGGTCGGCGATGGCTTCCTCCAGCTTGAATCCGTATTCAACCATCGGTTCTCCCGGCATCGTCAAAAACAAAAATGGCCCGACTTTCATGGCCATCAATTCGGCTTTCACCTCCCCGTCCTTCCCCGGCAAATCGACCACTTCATTGGCAATCCGGATCGGGTAAAACGTTTCCCGCCCGGCCAGTTTTTCGCGGGTCACGCTGTGCGCCAGGGCACGAGTAACTGCAGAGCCAAGGTCACGCCCCGCCCACTGAATATCGGCTTCATCCGCGCAGCGGTAGGGATACCCGGGAAGATTTGGACGAATGTCGCCACCGCATCCCTGCAGGAAAAGCGTGCTGGTTTTTCCGCCGTAAACGGTTTCGACAAATGTCTGGGCCTCGCCCGGAAAATCAGCTGTCAGCTTTGGATAGCCGTTCGGGTAGGGAGGCGTGCCTTTGTCGCCCCAGGTAAAAAAACAGGGATGACATACGCAGTGCATCATCACAGCCAGCGGAGTCAGGGATTTGCCGTCATCAAATCGCAGAACCTTGACTCGCGGATCATTCGGGCCGTCGGGGTTCAACCGTACCACCGCCCGACCATCAATCACCTTCCGCCGGTTGATCCCAAACCCGATTTTATCTTCTCCGTAACCGATCGAAACCGTCCGCATTTCCCCGGCAGCGGTTTTGGCAGCCTGCCCGATTTTCTCAACGACCTCGCGGCCATACCTGGAAAGAGCATCGTAAGCCGGGCCGGAATGGTTGTGGGAAGCAGTCACCATGATGTTGGCCGCCGGAATCCCGGTGTCTTTTTCGATTCGCTGACGCACGAGGCGAACCATGTCGTCGTATGCGTTGATCAGATCCGTGGTCACAATTGCTGCTTTTGTCTCGCCGTCATCCAGCACCAGCACGCCTGCCCGGAGCGGATCGCGCACCCCGGTGACCATTCTTCGGTGACCGGTCGTTTCAAATCCCTTTCCGATCTCCGGCGTGATGTCGACTTTCGCCACCCCGGCTTTCAAATTTGACTGCACGGGGAACGTCCCGTCCTGCGCCACAACCCTGCCCGACACGACCAAACCCAAACCAATCCAAAAAATTGCTGCTTTCATCTTGCGGATATCCTGCGCGGGCCGGAGAGACAATTGCAATGCCGAACCGGTCGAGAATCGCGCCTCATTTTCCCGACTGGATCTCGGAAATAACCTGATCCAATAGATCCGATTTCATTTCCGAGAGATTCGAATCCTCCGGGAACCGGCCTTCTTTCACGTCGTCAGCGTACTCAGAAAACGCAGCGATCCGCTCCTTTTGAAGACGCTCATACTCAGCTTTGAAATCGCGGTATGCCTTGGCGTGACGCGGAATCCGTTCGTCGTAGTCGCTCAAGATGTCGCAGGAGAATAAAAATTGTGTATCGCACCCGCTGCCCGATCCCAGCGACATCAGGAGCAGGCTGGTATTTTCGCATAGCCAGGTCGCGAGATTGTGTGGAACCAGTTCCAGTTCGGCGGCGTAAGCGCCCGCGCTCTCCAGTTCTTTCATTTTCCGATACAGTTCTTTCGCCTCATTAACGGATTTGCCAATCACCCGGAAATTTGTCCAGGCGGCATGACGCGGCACCATCCCGAGATGCCCAACCACCGGGATTCCCTCGCGTGCCATCTGCTCAATCAAGAACGGACTGGCTGAGCAGTATACGGAACTCGCTCCGGTTTCGAGGGCCTGGAACGAAATCCGGATTGCCTCTTCGGGCGTGGCCATCCCGTGAGGCGTCGCGCAGGAAAAAAACGCCGTCGGAGCCGCCTCAACCAGCAAGGGCAACCTCGCTTGCGCTTCCGGCGAATCGTAGCTGCAACTCATCAAATCGATCCCTGCCGCGTCCGCTGCGCGCGCTTCGTCGGGTGATTTCACGTGGATGTGAGTCAGGCAGCGCTTGCCTTTCAGCTGCTGCAAATCGTAAACCGAGTATCGTTTCTGAGGCCGGAGCATGCCCCGGTGTATCACAAACCGGCAACACGAAGCAATAGGGTTGGTTCGCCGAATGAACCCTGTTGATTCGTTTTCAGCGTCATTCCATGGTAACGGTGCCCGTGAAATTTTTCCTGACAGCCTGTCTGCTTGTCCCGGCCCTTCCGGCTTTTTGCCAGGGTCCAGTTGAGCGGACTGAAACGATTCTGACGATCCCGATCGGGCAGCCGGTCGATCAGAAATTGTACGCAGATTCGCAAAACGCCTGTGCCGCCGCCTGCCTGTTGATGCAATTTCAAAACGGCACCCCGGCCATGCAACAACGCTATGCGGAACTGGTTGGCAGCGACCATGAAGCGAAACTGCGGGCCGTGGTGGACAAGTTTTTCAAGAACAAGCGATCCACTGTCGACCCGAAATCGCCCCGCTGGGGGCCACATGGAGTCGTGCCGGTCGATCTCGCGGCGGCAGCGAACGAGTGGCTCGGCGCCCCGAACGGCGAGCTCACGGGGGACTGGCTGGACCGCAGAAACGAGGCGGAAATGGGCGCCGAATTCGCAGCCCGGATTCACGGAAAATTTCGCGACTCGATTCGCGCGGGCGTGCCGCCGATCCTCAGCCTGCGGTCGTTCATGGTGCGGGAGAAGGACGACGAATCGGGAGACCTGGAATGGAAAATCGGGAATCACCACTTTGTGCTTGTCACCGAAGTGCCGGAGATACTCGTGCCGAAAGACAAGGCCGCGAGGGTGGAAGGTGCCTTCGGATTTCGCGCCGGAGTCATCGATCCGAACGGCGGAATCCGCACCGAGGCGCACATTTTCGTCGAGCCGAACGTGCAGCCGTTCGCGGCATTGAAGGGAAATTCAAAGGCCGGTTTCTGGCGCTCGGGCCGGTCGTTTCTTCTCGTGTCTGCGCCTGCTGTGAAAGCCGTACGACCCGTCAATTCGGAGTGGTCGGAGCGGATCGTGGTGATCGCGAATTACCTGATTGGAGATTTCAATGAAGATTGATATCGTCACCATCTTCCCAGAAATCTGCGCCGGACCGCTCGGCGAGAGCATGATGAAACGGGCCCGCGAGGCCGGTCTGGTCGATATTGCGTTTCACGATTTGCGGGAATACACGACTGACAAACACCGCCAGGTTGATGACGAACCCTACGGCGGCGGACCGGGAATGGTCATGAAACCGGAGCCGTTTTTCGCAGCTGTGAAGGCGCTTCGCACGCCAAAATCGAAGGTGATTTTCCTGACACCACAAGGAAAACGATATGAGCAGGCCGATGCGGTTCGGCTTTCCGGCGAGGCGCACTTGGTTCTGCTCTGCGGGCATTATGAGGGCGTCGATCACCGCGTCGTCGAGGCCCTGGTCGACGAGGAAATCTCAATCGGCGACTACATTTTGACGAACGGCACGATTGCCGCAGCCGTCGTGGTCGATTCGATCGTGCGGCTGATTCCCGGTGTGTTGGGTGACGAGCGTTCGCCCGAAGAGGAGAGTTTTTCCGGCGACGGGAAATTGCTGGAAGCTCCGCAATTCACCCGCCCTGCAGAATTTGAAGGAAGGGAGGTCCCGGAAGTTTTGAAAAGCGGCAACCACGCGAAAATCGCTGAATGGCGCGCGGAAAAAGCAAAGGAACGGACGGCGGAGAACCGGCCGGATTTGCTGGAGGATTGAAAACGAACGAACAGGATTTGTTCGGCAAACCACCCCTGTTCGTTCGTTCCCGTCGTTGACGCTCCTGTTTCCCCGTGGTGAAATCCGGAATGCGAGCAATTTTTGCCCTTCTCATTTTCGCCCTGTTTTCAATCCCGGCTATTTCGCAGGATGAACCGAAGCAATGGCAGGTCTACGACGGCTATGCACCGGATGGCTACGGACGACACTTGGTTTTCGTATCGGGTGATGAAGAATACCGGTCGGAGGAAGCTCTGTCGCAGTTGGCGAAAATCATGGCGGTTCGGCACGGGTTCAAGTGCACGGTTTTGTATGCGCAGGATCCTGAAAAACCGGGCTTCGTGAATCCACAGGTGTTGAATCACATCCCCGGACTGGAGGCGCTGGAAACGGCGGATTTGATGGTGATCGCGACTCGATTTCGGGCGTTGCCGGATGACCAGATGGATAAAATCGAGGCCTACCTGATGAGCGGCCGGCCTGTTGTCGGACTGCGAACGGCGAACCACGGTTTCCGGTTTCCGGAGGACTCAAAGTGGCACCATTGGTCGTGGAAATATGAAGGGGAAAAGAAGGCCTGGCACCAGGGATTCGGCGGGCTGGTTTTAGGAAGCTGGTTTTTCTCTCACCATGGTTGGCATGGGAAAGAGAGCACGCGCGGGATACCGGAAAAGGGAGCGCGGAAGCACGAAATCCTGCGCGGGATTGAACCGGAATCTGTCTGGGGTGCGACGGATGTCTACGGCGTGAAAGAGCCGATTCCGGGCGACGATGTGCAGATTCTGCTTCGCGGACAGGTGCTGACGGGCATGGAAATGGATTCGGAACCGCTCGGGCCGGGGCCGTATGAAAAGGCGCCGGATTACATCAGGGAAGGATCGAACGATAAGAACAAGCCGATGCAGGCGCTGGCCTGGACGAAGAGCTATCAGATCCCCAACGGGCGGAAGGGCCGCGTTTTTTCCACCACGCTCGGGGCGTCGCAGGACCTCGCAGCAGAGGGAACGCGCCGCCTGCTGGCGAACGGGATTTTCTGGTGCCTGGGGATGGCTGTTCCGCAGGAAACCAATGTGGAAATTGTCGATGAATTTGAGCCTTCGCCATTCAAAACGCACAAGCGGGAATACTGGGAGGAACGAAAATTGAAGGTATCGGATTTCGATTTGAAAACGCCGTTTTACCCGGAAAACACGGGTTGGAAAACCCGTGCTGCGGAGCTTGCGGAAACGGGATACGAGTTCGCGACGCATCCGGTAAATCAATACCGGCCCTACAACTGGTATGCCGATCAGGCGGCATCTTTTCTGCGATCGAACGAAGAACTGCCGTCGCTGCTGCCGCATTTTCCCGACCTCGACGGAGGTATCCAGGGCCACTGGGGCGTCTTTCACAAGAACAGCTACAAGGACCGCCGATACAATTTGGCAGAACGCGGATCGACAGCTTCGGGAATTTTTCGGGCCGGAAAAATGACTCTGCCCCGGGCGATTGCGGTGAGTCTCGCGCCGGATTTTCACTGCGCGTTTGATCCAGTCACGATGCGCTACACGCACATCTGGAAAGGCGATTTTCTGAATTTCCCTTCGAATCGATGGGGCATCGGCGGTGGATTTTCTCCGGGTGGAAAAATCATCTACGAAAATCCGTCGAAGTTCGGCTGGTTTTTGCCGGAGCTGGAAAAAGAGAAACCGGACGTTCAGTTCCTCGGTCATTTCAAGATCGGGGAGAAAACGATTTTCCGCTTCGTGGTCGAAGGACACGAAGTTTGGAGTTCTCCATCAGCAAAGAAAAACGGGGACGGGAATTGGGAGTTTGTCCAGGAAATCGAATATTCGAGAGTCGTGCCCGATGTCACTTTCGCGAGCGCGAATCCGGGCGGGATGTTTGTCGGGCCGAAGTTGCGGGAACTGGCCCTGGCTGGCGGCGAACCGCGTTATGCGGACAAATCGATCACACTTGCCGGCAAAGTCGGCCAACCGATCCCGAATTCGCCCTTCGCAATCGATCGCATCCCCGTTCCGCTGCACAACGATTTCGGATCGGTCATGCTGCTGAGTGGGCTGGATTTTTTCGAAAACGGAGACGCGGCGGTCTGCACAATGATGGGCGACGTCTGGCGGGTCTCGGGCCTCGATGCGGAATTGAAAAACGTGACGTGGACGCGAATCGCGAAAGGGCTGAACCAGGCGCTCGGGCTGTCGATTCATGGCGATACGATCTACGTGATCGGTCGCGATCGCATCTCGCGGTTGCACGATTTGAACGGCGACGGAGAGATCGATTTTTACGAAAACTTTTGCGATGACTTTCCGGCCTCGACCGGCGGCCACGATTTTTACGTCGGTTTGCAGCGCGATTCGAACGGCTATTTTTACTTCGTGGCAGCGAATTCCGGCGTGGTAAAAGTCGCGCCGGACGGGAGTTCGGCCGAGATCATCGCGGATGGATTGCGAAACACGAACGGTATCGGGGTGCGGGTCGACGGACTCGTCGTGACGTCCACCAACGAAGGCGACTGGACACCTGCATCAGCCATCATGGAAGTGCGGGACGGCGATTTTTACGGTCGCGGAGCAAAAAAAGACGGCGAACCGATCGCACCCGCGATGGCCTACATCCCCCGCGGAATCGACAATTCCAGCGGCGGCCAGATTTTCTGCACTTCGGAAATATGGGGGCCATTGAAAGATCAACTGCTACACTTTTCCTTCGGGAACGGCCTGTGGATGATGTGTCTTCGCGACGAAAAAGATGGCGCGCGAACCCAGGGAGCCATCGTTCCCTTTCCCGGTGACTTCGAATCGGGCGCGCATCGAGGACGGTTCAATCCGAAGGACGGACAACTTTATGTGGTGGGCGCAGATGGCTGGGGAAATTACGCGATCACCGACGGCAGCTTCGCCCGCGTTCGATTCAACCCCGATGCGGAATTCACCTACCCGACCGGCTGGAAGGCTCACAAAAACGGCATCCGCCTCAATTTTGCGACTGCGATCGATCCCGAATCGGTGAAGCCGGAGAATTTTCTCTGTCAGCAATGGAATTACCAATACGGCCCGCATTACGGCTCCCTCGAATTTTCCCTGAAGGCCCGCGAAACCCCCGGCCACGATCCTGTCACCGTGAAGTCCGCCCACGTTTTGGACGGAGGAAAATCGGTCTTTCTCGAAATGCCGAGCCTCACGCCGTCAATGCAATTTCACATTTACGGCGAGGCGAAAACCGCTTCCGGCGCGGACTTCAAAGTGAACCTGTTCCCGACCCTGCTCCGGCTCGATGACGACTTTTCAAAGTTCGACGGCTATTCCGCCAGCAGCCCTGACAAAGTCACCAAATTGGACCTCCCCGTTCGCTGGCCGGTACCATTCAAGCCGAAAGTTCCGAACGGCAAGCCCGGCAGTTTGCGCCATATTGAAGCAATCAGCGGCCTGCGTTTTTCCGAAAAAGAAATTCACGCGAAGCCCGGCGAGCGGATCACGATCCGCTTCAAGAACAAGGATTCCATTCCGCACAATTTTGTTCTCTGCAAACCCGGCACTTTTCAAACCGTCGGTCAGGCCTCGAACGAGATGCTGTCGAACCCGAAAATTGCCGAACTTCACTATGTTCCCGAAACAGACGACGTCCTCCACTTCACCCCAATGCTCTACACCAATCAGCAACACGAACTCCACATCGCCGCGCCGACGGAACCGGGGACTTATCCCTACATTTGCACCTTCCCCGGCCACTGGGCGGTGATGAAGGGGGA